>JBOHCO010001832.1:0-2056 GCA_050698895.1 Streptosporangiaceae bacterium | reverse complement strand
TCTGATCGCCGGCGCCGGCTCGGCTTACTGGGCGGGCGCCTCCGCGAGCGACAGGCTGTTGCCGTCCGGGTCGAGGACTTCCACGTGGCGCACGCCGCTGCCGTAGGTTTCCACGGGCTCATGCTCGATTCCGTGCGCGGCCAGCCGGGCCAGGAGGTCATCGAGGTCGGTCACGCCGAGTGTGATCATCGTGCCGCCCACCCGCGCGGCCCGCATGTAGCGGTCGTCGATGACGACCCATGCGTTCTCGCCGACCTGCCACAGGTCCTCCTCGCCGATGACCTCGTCCGCCGGCCGCCCGAAGAACGCCTCGAACCACTTTTGCGATGCCGCCCGGTCACGCACGCACATGACGCTGTACAGGTCCACCCGGATCCACTCCTCCCAGTCGATTCAGGAGTGAGACCGCTGCTGCGGCTAAAACTCATTGGCGCCGGCCTGGGGTGAGGTGACTGGATCGGGCGCAAGCTGCGGTCCCGCACGTTCCTGGCGGATCCCTAGCAGACCGCGCCAGGGCTGGTCATACGGTGATCTCCCCTCTTATGGTGGCGGGAACGATTCTGCCGACTGGGGAGAATGCCTTGCCTGTCGATCCTCCCGGCGCTGCGGCGCTTGATCAGGTATCACGGCACTACGGACTGGGTCTTTCCGAGCCTGACGTGGCGTCTTTTGAGCCTGCCGTGAGCGGCCTCCTGGCATCGTGGGACACGGTCGAGCGCCTCTACCGCGAGAATGCGCCACATCCTCCTGACCGGGTCTGGAAGCGGCCGGCTGAGGCCGACAACCCGCTCGGCGCCTGGTACGTGACCACCTCGATCACCGCTCGCGACGACGGCCCGCTCGCCGGCCGTACGGTCGCGATCAAGGACAACACGGCCGTCGCCGGCGTCCCGATGATGAACGGGTCGTCGACCTTGGAGGGCTTCGTTCCGGCGCGCGACGCGACGGTCGTGAGCAGGCTGCTGGACGCCGGGGCGACGATTGCCGGCAAGGCGGTCTGCGAGGACCTCTGCTTCTCCGGGGGATCACACACGTCACGGACCGGACCGGTACGCAATCCATGGGATACCGCGAGGTCGGCGGGCGGCTCATCCAGTGGCAGCGCCGCTCTGCTGGCCTCCGGGGCCGTCGACATTGCCACCGGCGGCGACCAGGGCGGATCGGTCCGGATCCCGGCCGCGTACTGCGGCGTGGTCGGGCACAAGCCGACCCACGGGCTGGTTCCCTACACCGGGGCCTTCCCGATCGAGCAGACGATCGACCACCTCGGCCCGATGGCGCGCACCGTCGCCGACGTGGCGCTCACGCTGGCCGTGATCGCCGGGCCGGACGGGCTGGACCCGCGTCAGCCTGCCGAGGTCGCCATCCCGGACTACATCGCCGAGCTGGGCCGCGGCGCCGACGGGCTGCGGGCAGGCGTGGTCGCCGAGGGGTTCGGCCGGGACAACTCCGAGCCGGCCGTCGACGCCACAGTCCGGGCCGCGGTCGAGACGCTGGCGGCCGCCGGGATGGACGCCGAAGAGGTATCGATCCCGTGGCACCTGCACGGCAGCCAGATCTGGGACGTCATCGCCACCGAGGGCGCGACGGCGCAGATGGTCGACGGCAACGGGTACGGGCTGAACTGGCAAGGCCAGTATGACCCGGACCTGATCGGCTACTACGGCGGCAAGTGGCGCAGCGACCCCACCGCGTTCTCCGAGACCGTCAAGCTGGTCCTGCTCGCAGGCCGCTACGCGCTCGACCGCTACCACGGCAGCCACTACGCAATGGCCCGCGAGCTCGCGCCGCGGTTGCGCATGGCCTATGACCAGGCCCTGGCCCGCTTTGACGTGCTCATCATGCCGACGCTGCCGGTCCGCGCGACATTGCTGCCCGGCCCGGATGCCGCCCGGGAGGAAATCCTGGCCCGTGGCCTGGAGATGATCGGGAACACCTCACCCTTCGATGTCAGCGGGCACCCAGCCTGCTCCGTTCCCGCCGGGCTATCCGATGGGCTGCCGGTCGGGATGATGATCATCGGGAAACACTTCGACGACGCGACCGTGCTGCGCGT
>JBOHCO010001831.1:0-8134 GCA_050698895.1 Streptosporangiaceae bacterium | reverse complement strand
GGCCTGCCCGCCCTCGGCCCGGATCCCCGCCGCCACCCGGTCCAGCGCGGCCCTGGTCCGCCCGGCCAGCTGGGCCAGCGCGCCCTCGCGGGCGAACGCGCTGGCCACGGCCCCGCCGATGGCGCCTCCAGCGCCGTAGATGACGGCGTTCTTGCCTTCCAGGAGCTTGGCCATCCCCATCTCCATAACCGATTCGTTTTAGAACAATTCAGTTAAGGATCGGCCGGCACCACGGCCCTTGTCAAGTCACGCGCCGGATGAAGCCCCGCTAGCCAGAGGTGCGCGGCTGCGGCACGGTGTCGCGCGGCGACGCCCCCGGCGGGACCGCCACCGAGCCCCGCAACTGGAGCGCTATCGGCTCGCGGATCAGCACGTCCGTGGCCGGCTCGCCCTCGATCCGGGCCACCAGGGCGTCCACCGCCGCCGTGCCCAGCTCGGCCAGCGGCATGCACACGCTGGTCACCGGCACCTCGAGGAAGGCCAGGCACTCGTCCTCGTCGAAGCTCACCACCGACATCTCGCCCGGCACCGAGACCCCGGACTCGCGCAGCGCGCCGAGCAGCCCGAACAGCTGGTTGATGCTGCCCACGCCGCAGGCCGTGGGCCGCGGCTCGCGGCGCAGCATCCGCAGCCCCGCGTCCCAGCCGCCCTCCTCGGTGGCCGCCGCGTGCCGGATGCTCAGGCTGATCCCGCGGGCCGCGCACAGCCGCCGGGCCGCGCTGGCCCGCCGGTACACGGTGTCCACCTCCTGCGGCCCGTCGATGAGCACGATCGAGCGGTGCCCGAGGTCGGCCACGTGGTCGATGAACATCCGCACCGCCGCAACCTCGTCCATGATCACGTCATTGCCCTGGTCCGGGCCCCGGCGGTTGACGTAGACGTGCGGGATGGCGGTGATCCCGGACTGATGCTCGGGCACCCGCAGCGAGGTCGCGATCAGCAGCCCGTCGACCCGGGACTCCTCGACCAGGTACCGGTAGTGGTCGGGCGGCCGCGGCTCGTCGGTCGGCTCCTCCATGAACATCACGACGTAGCCGCGCTCGCGGGCCCGCTGGAGCGCGCCGCGCTGCAGCCGGGTCCAGATGGGGTTGCGCAGCAGCGGCACGACCAGGGCGAACGCTCCGGTCCTGCGCCGCTTGAGGGCCCGGGCCAGGGCGTTGGGCCGGTAACCCTGCTCGCTGGCGGTGGACAGGATCCGCTCGTAGGTCTCCGGCCGGATGGACAGCGCCGGGTCGCCGTTGAGCACCCGCGACACCGTCGAGACGTGCACGCCGGCCGCCTCGGCGATGTCCACCAGCCGGGTCGCCCGGCGCCGCCCGGCGCGCGTCTGCCCGGCCGCCGGGGCCGGGGAGCCTGGTACCTCCGCGTTTGTCATGGCCGGTTCCGCGGACCGCCGTCCTGGTTCCACGGGCTCAGGCCGTGCCGCCGCCGTCGGCCATCAGCACAGCGCCGTACAGGTAGCTCGCGCCGTCCGAGGCGAGATAGGCGACACCGTCGGCGATCTCTCGCGCGGTGCCGATCCGGCGCGCCGGGATGGTAGCCGCCCACTGTTCAAGCGCCTCCTCGTCGTGCCGGATCCAGTCGGCCATCTCGGTGTCGATCAGCCCGGGGCACAGGCAGTTGACCCGGACCCCGTCAGGTCCATGGTCCTTGGCCAGGCTCCGGGTGAGCTGCACCCGTCTGCCCTCCAGGCCGCCCTTTGAGGTACAGTACGCGGCGCGCCGACGGCCGCCGCGCACGCCGGCCGTGGAGGCGATGTTCACGATGCAGCCGTCATGCGCCTCAATCATGGCGGGCAGGAACTCCCGGCAGGTCAGGAACGGCCCCTTCAGGTTGGTGTCGATGAGCCGGTCCCACTCCCGCTCGTCCAGCTCGGTGACGTACTGGATGCTGAACACCCCGGCCGCGTTGACCAGCAGCCACGGCGGGCCCAAGTCGGCCCGGATGGCCTGCGCGACGGCCCGCACCGAGTCCGCGTCGCGCACGTCGGCCGCGTAGCCGCGGGCGCCGGGCAGGCCGGCCGCCGTCTTCTCCGCGTCCGGGCCGCGCACGTCCAGGCAGGCGACCATGAACCCGTCCGCGGCCAGCCGCTCGCAGACGGCCGAGCCGATCCCGCCCGCCGCGCCCGTGACGACGGCCACCCGCCCCGTCATACGGTGTCCGCGGCCGAGCGGCTGATCATGATCGCCGCGCAGAACGAGCGGTAGGTGCCGAGCAGGTCCTCGCCCTGGATGCGCAGCTGGCGCGGGCCGGTCTGCTCCACGCCCCGGACCCAGCTGGCTGCCTCGGCGATGTCCGTGGTGCGCACGAACAGCTCCAGCACGCCCGGATTCAGCGGCGGCGGCCCGGCCTCGCCCGCCCCGGCGACCGCCTTGCGGGCGGTCTCCCGGATCAGCTCCCGGGCCCGGTCGGGATGCAGGCTGTGCGCGGCCATCCGGCTGACGTGCTCCTTCACGACGGCCCCGTGCACGCCGGGGATGAGCGCGGCCGTCTCCTCGCAGGCCACGCGGTCCCCGGTGACCAGCACCACGGGCACCCCGTAGTGCGCGGCCACCAGCGCGTTGATCCCGGCCTCGCCGGTCACCGTCCCGTCCAGCCGGGCCTCGATGACGGCGCGGGGGTTATAGGTGTGCGACATCCCGGCGGGCGCGCCGACCGAGCCGTGGTAAGACACGAACAGCGCCGCGTCGAAGCTGTCGTCCAGGCCCTGCATCATGTACAGCGGCTTGTTGCTGCCCGATATGTAGGACGCGCCGCCGAGCAGCTCGTCGGGGGGCAGGTTCCGCATCGTCGAGTGCGAGTCGTTCACCACGATCTCGGTGGCGCCGCCTGCGATCGCACCCTCAATGGCCGCGTTGACCTCGGCCAGCAGCAGCCGGCGGCCGGCCGCGGCCTGCGGGCCGTCACCGACGCACTGCTCCCAGTCGACGACCCCGGCCGTGCCCTCCATGTCGCTGGACAGGAAGACCTTCATATCTGTGCAACCTCCCCGGACTCGGTGACGGCCGTGGCCTGCGGCACCGGGCCGAAGGCGAAGTGGCAGGCGGCCTGGTGGCTGGCGCCGCCCGGCGCGGCGGTCAGCGCCGGGTCTTCCCTGGCGCAGATGTCCTGTGCGATCGGGCAGCGGGTGCGGAACCGGCAGCCGGACGGGATGCGCAGCGGGCTGGGCGGGTCGCCGATGACGGCGGGCGCGTCCTCGCTCATCGGGGTCATCCGCGGGATCGCCGCCAGCAGCCCCCGGGTATAGGGGTGGGCCGGGTTGGCGTACAGCTCGGCGGTCGGCGCCACCTCGATGATCCGGCCCAGGTACATGACCGCCACCCGGTCGCACAGGTGCCGGACCACGGCCAGGTTGTGCGAGATGAGCAGCAGCGTCAGGCCCAGCGTGGACTGGAGCTCCTGGAGCAGGTTGAGGATGGTCGCCTGCACGCTGACGTCCAGGGCGGACACCGGCTCGTCGGCCACCAGCAGCTCGGGCCGCAGGGCCAGGGCCCTGGCGATGGCCACCCGCTGCCGCTGGCCGCCGGAGAACTGCCGCGGGTAAGCGGCCAGCGCGTCCTCGGTCAGCCCGACCAGGCCGATGAGCTCCTTGCTGAACGAGTCCACCTCGCTGCGCGGCACGACATGGTGGACGTGCAGCAGCTCGTGCAGGATGCCCTGCACCGTGAGCCGCGGGTTGAGCGACGAGTACGGGTCCTGGAACACCATCTGGACCCGGCGCATGTCGGAACGGGCGCGGCGCTTGCCCAGCACCTTGCCGTCCAGCTTGATCTCGCCCGCGCTCAGCGGCTCCAGCCCGGTGAGGGCCCGGGCCAGCGTGGACTTGCCGGAGCCGGACTCACCGACCAGGGCCAGCGCCTCGCCGCGCTCGATGGTCAGGTCCACGCCGTCGACAGCGCGCAGCAATCGTTCCTCGTGCCGGATCCGGGCCGCCAGCGGGCTCATCACCGAGAAGCCCACCGACAGGTTGGTCGCGGTCAGCAGCGGCCCGGGCGGTTTCCCGGCGTCGGGCACGAAGTCGGCCAGCGGCACCGGCGCGTCCGAGGACACCGCTGCCGACGGCGGCAGCCCACCCACCTCCCCTGCCCCCTTCATTGGCATCACCGGCTCGCTCATCTGTTGTCACCCGCTCCCTGCCATGTCCCCTCGGTCTCGAGAACCTCGTCACACCGCTCGTGGTGCAGGCAGGCCGTGGCCCGGCCGCCGGCCAGCAGCCGCAGCGGCGGCATCGTGGTCTGGCAGTCGTCCTCGGCGAACTGGCAGCGCGGATGGAACCGGCAGCCCGACGGCGGGCTGATCAGGCTGGGCGGCGAGCCGGGGATCGGCACCAGCGAGTCGCGGACCTCCTCGACGTCCGGCGCCGAGCGCAGCAGCCCCAGGGTGTAGGGGTGCTGCGGCCGGGAGAACACGTCCTGCACCGGGCCGGTCTCCACGATCTGGCCGCCGTACATCACGGCCAGGTGCTGGCAGAGCTGGGCCACCACGGGCAGGTCGTGGGTGACGAAGACCAGGCTGACCCCGGACTCCCGGCACAGCTTGGCCAGCAGCCGCAGGATCTGGTCCTGGATGGTCACGTCCAGCGCGGTCGTGGGCTCGTCGCAGAGGATGACCTCGGGGTCGCAGGACAGCGCGATCGCGATCATGACCCGCTGCCGCATGCCGCCCGAGAACTCGTGCGGGAAGCTGCGGAAGCGCCGCTCCGGGTCGGGGATGCCGACCCGGCGCATCAGCTCGACCGCGCGCTCGGCCGCCTTGGCCCGGCTGAAGCCCAGGTGCACCTGCGGGCCCTCGGCGATCTGCCAGCCGACCCGCATCACCGGGTTCAGCGCGCTCATCGGCTCCTGGAAGATCATGGCCAGCTTGGGCCCGCGGATCCGGTTCAGCGAGCTGGCCGGCAGCGGCACCAGGTCCGTCCCGTCCAGCAGCACCTCGCCCGAGGTGATCCTGGCCTCGCCGGGCAGGACGCCGAGGATGGCCCGCAGCGTCATGCTCTTGCCCGAGCCCGACTCCCCGACCAGGCCGACGGCCTCGCCTCGCGGCACCTCGATGGACACCCCGTCCACCGCCCGGACGATCCCCCGGCGGGTGGCGATCTGCACGTGCAGGTCCCTGACCTCCAGCACGGGCCCGGTGGCCGGGCCGGTCACCGGCGCCTCCGCCCTCGCCGCGCTCATGACTGGCCCGGCCGGAGCAGGTCGGCGAGGCCGTCGCCGATCAGGGACAGGCCGAGCCCCACGACCACCACGGCCAGGCCGGGGATCGTCGTGAGCTCCCAGTGCGTGGTCAGGAAGTTCTGCCCCTCGTTGATCATGGAACCCCATTCCGCCGTCGGCGGCGGGATGCCGAGGCCGAAGTAGCCGAGCGTCACGATGGCCAGGATGTCCTGCACGATGTCGGACATCGCGTAGATGATCGCCTGGCTGATGACGTTCGGCAATAGGTGGCGGCCCATGATGCGCAGGCTGGACAGGCCGCCCGACTTGGCCGCGAGCACGTACTCCTGCCGCTTGGCGACCAGGATCTCGGCCCGCACCAGCCGGGCGTAGGACACCCAGCCGACGATCGTGATCGCGATGTAGATGCTCTTCTCGCCGGGGCCGAGCACGAATACCAGCGCGATGAGCAGCACGTAGAACGGGAAGGCGACAACGACGTCGACCAGCCGCATGACGACCAGCTCGACCCAGCCGCCGAAGTAGCCGGCCACGCTGCCCAGGACCGTGCCCAGCACGAACGGGAACAGCACGGCGATGAACCCGACGCGCAGGTCGACCCGCGCCCCGTACAGGAGCCGGGTGAAGACGTCGCGGCCGAGCTGGTCGGTACCGAGCAGGTGGGCCGCGCTCGGTCCCTGGAGCGTGGCGTTCAGGTTCTGCGCGATGGGGTTGTACGAGGTGATCAGCGGTGCGGCGATGGCCACCCCGATGATCACGATGATGATGACCAGGCCGGATATCAGCGCGGGCTGCCGGAACCAGTGCGCCCGGCGTGGTGCCGCCCGGTCCGGCGCCACGGTGACGAGGGTAGCGGCCCCGCCCACCTCCCCTGCCCCCATCATCGGTCGAACCTCACCCTCGGGTCGAGCATGGCGTAGGCCACGTCGGTCAGCAGGTTGATCAGCACGACCAGGACCGCGAACACGAGCGTGACGCCCTGCACCACGGGGAAGTCCCGCTGGAAGATCGAGTTGATCATTAGCTGGCCGATGCCGGGGATGGCAAAGACGTTCTCGATGATCACTGTGCCGCCAATGAGGAAGCCGATGTTGATGCCCAGCACGGTGATCGCCGGGATGATCGCGTTGCGCAGCACGTGCCGGATGAACAGCCGGCTGCCCGGCACTCCCTTGGACCGGGCGGTGGTGATGTAGTCGGCGCCGAGCACGCTGAGCATGCTGGCCCGCAGGCTGCGGATGACCACCGGCGCGAGCGCGATGGCCACGGTCAGGCTGGGCAGGAACATCGACACCAGGTGTCCGCCGAAGCCCGTCCCGTAGCCGCTGACCGGGAAGATCCGGAAGTGGATGCTGAACGCGTAGATCAGCAGGAATCCGACCCAGAACGGGGGCATGCCCAGCCCGAACAGCGGCACCGCCCGGACCACCTGGTCGCGCAGGCCGTTGCGCTTGCTGGCCGCCAGCATGGCCAGCGGCACGCTGATCACTATCGCGAGCACCGTCGCGTACACGATCAGGAACAGGGTCGCGGGCAGGTGCGACAGGATGAGGCTGGACGCCGAGCCTCCGTAGATCAGGCTCTGGCCCAGGTTGCCGTGTACCAGCCGGTCAAGGAACAGCCAGTACTGGCTGACCAGCGGCCGGTTCAGGCCCCATTCCCGGTGCAGCTCGGCGATGGCCTTCGGGGTCGCGTGGATCCCGAGGATCGTCCGGGCCGGGTCGCCGGGGATCAGGTGGATCATGAAGAACACGATGATCGTGACGCCGACGGCTACTGGCACAAGTTGCAGTAGCCGCCGGGCCACGAATGACATACGCCCCACGGGCGATCGTCACCTTCCGCCTTATCGAGACGCCGTCACTTGCTGAGCCACACGTCTTCCATGTGCATGTTGCCGAGCGGCGTCACGTAGAAGCCGTGCACGTTGGTGGTGGTGGCGTAGGGGTAGGGCGAGTAGTACAGGAAGGCCATGAACGCGTCCTGGGCCGCGCCCGTCTGCACCTCGTTGTACAGCTTCTGCCGCTGGGCCGGGTCGGTCACCTGCTCGGCCTCATGGGTCTCCTTCACCACCGCCGGGTTGTCGTAGGTGGTGTAGAACGACTGGGCGCCCGACTTGGGGTCGACCGCGAAGGTGGCCAGCTCGTCCGGGTCCGGGATGTCCATCGTCCAGAGCGTGAGCGTCATGTCGTACTTGAGGTTCTGCTGGTCGGTGTCGGCCGTGTTCGGGTCGAGCTGCTGGATCTTCAGCGTGATGCCGAGCGGCTTGAGCTCCGACTGGAGGATCGTGCCGATCGTCAGGTAGTCGGAGTTGCCGGCCGGCAGCAGCAGCGTGGTGGTGAAGCCGTGCGGGACGGTGGACTGCGCCATCTGCGCCTTGGCCTGGGCCAGGTTGTACTGGTAGCCGGGCGTGTTCGGGTCGTAGTACGGCACCTGCGGCGGGAACAGCGAGTTAGCCGGCTTGCCGTGACCGAACAGGACCGCCTTGACCAGCGCGGCACGGTTGATCGCCAGCGAGATGGCCCGGCGCACGTGCACGTCCTGGAACGGCTTGACCTTCTCGTTGAACGACATGTAGTTGGTCTGCGTCGAGTTGAACAGGTGCATGTCGACGCCCGGCGTCGACTGCAGCTGCGACACCGTGGACCAGGCCGGGGTCTGGTCGATCTGCGCCTGCCCGCCCTTAAGCTGGAGCTGCCTGGTGTTGTCGTTGGGGACGTCGGTCCAGGTCACGCTGTTGAGGTAGGGCTTGCCCTTCTGCCAGTAGTTCGTGTTGCGGACCAGCTTGAGCGCCGAGCCCTTGTGCCAGTAGTCCCACTTGAACGGGCCGGTGCCGATCGGGTGCTGGTAGAACTGATTCTCGGTCTGGCCGTCGTAGTTGTTCGGGATGATCCCGTTGGCGAAGATCGACAGGTCGGCGAGCAGCGGCGCCCAGGGGAACTTGAGGTGGATGACCACCG
>JBOHCO010001830.1:0-1744 GCA_050698895.1 Streptosporangiaceae bacterium | reverse complement strand
GGAATATCGCGCCCGCCATGCCCTGCCGGTCCATGACCGCCAGCCGCGCGTCGCGGTCCCGGTATTCGGGCCGGATCGGCTCCAGCTCGCCGAACAGCTCAATGGTGCTGGCATTCTTCGGATTGCGCCCCCGGAAATACTCGTCCATCGCGCCCGGCTTAGCCACCGGGTCGAACGTGGGGTTCGGGATGAAGCGATTGATCTTGCCGCCGACCAGGAGCCGGGTCCGGCCCTCGATCTGGGCCCACTGCATCGTGCGCTTGGCCCAGCCGCGCTCCAGGTGGCGGGTGAACGCGTCGGTGGCCTCGTAGTAGTGGTTGTCGCAGTCGAAGAACCGGAACGGCAAGGTCGTCATCGTCCAATACTAGAACCTTATTTCATTCTTCAGCAACGGTCCTCGGTTCGCCTGGCCAGCTCAGGCCCGCCATCCGGGCCCGGCTCAGCCACCCGGCCGGTTGGTAGACTCGGGTATCAAGTTGCACCCGTGATCCGGGGTGCAGGGGGATCATGAGGAGGCTGGACGTGCTGGATATCGCGGGCCCGCCGGCGCCGGAAACGCTGCGCCCCAGCCAGCTCGCCCGCCGCCAGCGCATTGTCCGGGCCGCCCTGCGCGCCCTGGCCGGCAGCGAGTACGACCGGGTGAAGATCTCCGAGGTAGCCCGCGAGTCCGGCGTCGCGCTGGGCACCCTTTACCGCTATTTCGCGTCCAAGGAGCACCTGTTCGCGGCCGTTTTCGTGGAGTGGCAGGGCGCCCTGAAGGTCAAGCTGGAGAAGGGCGCGCCCCGCGGCGACACCGACGCCGACCGGCTGCGCGACGTGTTCCGGCGGACGATTCGCGCGTTCCAGGTCCAGCCCCAGTTCTTCCGGCTGCTGATGGTGCTCAGCACCACCTCCGATGCCTACGCCGCGGAGATCTTTCAGTCCGCCGGGCCGCTATTCGCGGAAATCGTCGAGTCGGCCTTCGCCGGGCCGCCCGACGCCAACCGCGAGGCCATCTGCACGACCATTAACTCGGTCCTCGATGCCCAGCTCCGCGCCTGGGTCATGAACCGGGCCACGATCGAGCAGGTCTACCAGGGCGTCGACGACGCCATCCGGCTGATCTACGAGTTCTGCCCCTAGGCGCCGCCTAGCTCCGGAGCCGGCCGCTCGGGCCGGACCCGCCGGTCGGCCGGCACCGTCGCCGTGAGCCGGGTGGCCGCGCCGGGCGCGATCGCGTTGGCGGTGACGCCGTAGCGGGCCAGTCCCCTGGCCAGTAAGTAGGTCGGCCCGACGATGCCCATCTTGGCCGCCGCGTAGTTGGTCTGACCGGGGGAGCCGTCCAGCCCGGAGACCGCCGTGATCAGGTACCTCCATGGAACCAGGCGGTTGGGCTGGTGCCTCTAACCTGGCGAGGAAGGAGCCGCCTTGGCCAGGGACGAGGAGTTCGCCGAGTTCGTGACGGCGCGGTACCGAGCGCTGGTCAGGACCGGGCTGCTGCTCACTGGCGACCCCGGGTACGCCGAGGACCTGGCCCAGTCCGCGCTGATCCGGACCTACCTGGCCTGGCCCCGGCTGCGCGAGCCCGCGAACGCCGAGTCCTACGCGCGCCGGGTGCTGACCCGGCTGGCCATCCGCGCGGGCCAGCGGCGGTGGCGCGGGGAGATCGCCGCCGAGCGGCTGCCCGAGCCGCTGGTCGCCCCGCCGGCCGAGGCCGCGACCGGCGACCTCGCGGTCGACGTGCGCCGGGCGCTGGCCGCGCTGC
>JBOHCO010001829.1:0-2697 GCA_050698895.1 Streptosporangiaceae bacterium | reverse complement strand
GCTTGCGTCCGAGCCCCTGGGCCCTTGCGCCGCCCCGATGGGGGCCGCCATGATCCCGGAAATCCGTCCGAGCCGCGAATATCGCGGACGGATTTCCGGGATCATGAAGCCGTGCGTTCCGGACCGGCCGCACCACCCGGTCCGGCCGCCCGCTACCCCCGCCCACCCCAACCCCGGCTTGATGGCCAGGGGCTGATCTGGCGAATGGGCGGGCTACTTGGTGACGGTGAGGCTGTTGAACTGGACGGGATACCAGCCGCCGGTGGTGATGCCGGCGTCGCCGGCGCCGTAGGTCTTGTCGGTGATGGACTTGACGGTGGTGCCGTTGATGGCGGCGGTCAGCCTGGTGCCGTTGGCGGTCAGCGACACGGTGACGGGGTTGCCCGTCCCGATGGCGCCCGCGTTCAGGGTGCCCGAGGCCAGGACCGTGGCCTTGCCGCCGGACCTGTTCCTGATCAGCTTCCACAGGCCCGACTGCGCCACCGTGAACTGGTAGCCGTAGAACCGCTGGGCTACGCCGTCGGCCTTCGGATGGTTGAACCGGGCGATCACGCCCGCGCTCTGGCTCGCTCCGGTGAACGTGATCTTGGCGGTGACCTTGTAATTCTTCCAGGTGTCGCCGCCCACGACGGCGTACGGGAAGCGCGTGTTCACCGGGTTCTGCCAGAACACGGGGCGGTTCACTGTGGTCTGCTGGAACGTGGTCGTGCTGCCCCCCACATACTCGAATGAGCCGTCCTGGGGACCGAGGTCCGTGGGCTCGTTCGAGGCGTCAGGCGTCGCGGTGTACGGCAGCGGCATGGTCTTGGCGGCCGGAATGTTCGGGCTTCCCTTGCCCTCGCCGGTGGTGGTGGTGAAGGTGTAGATGAAGTCGGGCTTGAGCGTGTAGCTGAAGTTGTTGTGCGAGAGACGCACCGTGCCCCGGTTGAACATCCAGGCTCCGGAGTGAGCGGTGGCCAGCCTGGTGCTCCACACGTGCACGGTCGAATCGGGCAGCCCGGAGTCGACGTGCACGGTGATGGTCTGGTCCCGCGGGGCCTGAGTGGTCTGGGCCACCAGGCTCCAGGCGTTGTGGCTGGGCGACTCGTAGGTGGTGTAAGACCCGAACGCGCCGCCCAGCTGGCCGCTGGCGCCGTTGACGTGCCGCCAGCCGGGCTCGGTGAACTGGCTCGTCTGGGCCAGTACCCAGGCCATCTCGTTGACGCTGTAGTGGCCGCTCCAGGGCTGCGGAGCGTAGATCAGGCCCCGGTCCTCCTCGGGCAGGTAGGCGGGCATGGAGCTGATCAGCGGCCACTCGATCAGCCCGGTCGCGTCGACCTGGATGAAGGCGTTGATGAGGGACCGGGCCATGGCGGGGACCCCGGTCGTTTCCCGCAGCGCTCCGATCTCGGACTCCCAGATCGGCTTGCCTGACCGGCGGGCGGCCCTCGGCACCGCGCAGTTATTGCCGGTCGCGGGATAGCGGCACAGGTTGTGGTAGCCGAGGACCCCGACGGCCCTGCGGAACGCCGGGTGCGTAGCCAGGAATCCGGAGACGTCGCCGGGCTTGCTGACCTTGGCGAAGGAGTCCACGGCGACGATCTTCGTGCTCTTGTAGCCCGCGGAGTTGAGCGCGGCCCGCAGCTTGATGAACCAGCCCATGATGGCCGGGGTAATGCCGTGGGGGAGGTGCTCGTTCCAGCCGCCGACGTAGCTGACCTTGAGGCCGTACTTGGCCGCGCAGTTCATCCAGTCGATGATGTAGCCGACGTCGGCCTGGGTCCAGCCGCCCTGGGTGCCGCCGACCCAGTGGGGCGCGTTCCACTGCAGGCCGTAGATCTGGAGGCTGGGGTTGAGCTGCTTGGCCTGCTGGGCCAGCCAGAACTCGTACCCGGCGGCGCAGTTGATGTGGCCCTTGGTCTGCTCGATCGAGGGCTCGGCGCCGTCGGTGGCGTAGGCGTCGCCGCCGATCTCCAGCTTGAGGATCTGGAGGTCAGCCCCGTAGCCGGGCTTGAACAGGTAGTCCAGGACCTGCTGGCGCTGCGGGTTCGGGTAGTCGATCAGCAGGCGGCTGTTGCCGCCGCCACCGCTGATCGACCCGACGCCCTGGAACGCCGGCCCCGCCTTGGCCCCGTCGATCGTCACCCCCGTGACGTGGGCGCCGGCCGTTTTCAGCGCGGACGCTCTCGGCACGACAGTGACCAGCCCGATCAGCACGATGATCGCGCCGGCGTACACGTGGGCCCACCTCGGACGCATGAAATCCCTGCACTTTCCCGGGCCGCCTGGACGGGCCCTGGCCGACAGGCCGCGATTGACCTGGCCGATAGACCGACATGACTATATCGGGGGGATTGCTCCCTGTTAATCCGGTGGTTCTCGGATTCTCAGGTACTAGTGACACTCCGGAGCTGATACTGGTACTGGCGTGACTATGCTGGCGAGATGGCCCGATCTGGTGATCCGCAGGCGCTGGGGCAGCTACTCCGGTCCCGGCGGGAGCGCCTGGTCCCGGCTGACGTCGGCCTGCCCGCCGGCACCCGGCGGCGCGCGCCGGGGCTGCGCCGGGAGGAAGTCGCCCTGCTGGCCAGCCTGTCGCCGACCTACTACACGTTCCTCGAGCAGGGCCGGCCGGTGCATCCCTCCGACCAGGTGCTGGACGCGCTGGCCGGCGCGCTGCGCATGACCGCCGCCGAGCACCGCTACCTGCGGGTGCTG
>JBOHCO010001828.1:0-4511 GCA_050698895.1 Streptosporangiaceae bacterium | reverse complement strand
GCGCTGGTCAGCCGCCCCTCGGGCGGCGCGGAGCGCGCGGACGGCGACTTCGTGGTCGCGCTGCCGCGCCGGCGCTAGCCGCCGGCCCGGCCCGCCGGCTCGGCCGCCTGTTCCGCCGGCTCCTTCTCGGCCACTGCCTTCTCGGCCACTGTCTTCTCGGCCACTGCCCTCTCGGCCACCGCCTTCTCCGCCGGCGGCGGGCAGGTGCTGGACCGGACCACCAGCGACGTGGTGAGCTCGATGCGGTTGTTGGAGGTGTCCATCTTGCCGTCCAGCAGCGCCAGCACCGTGCGGGTGGCCATGGCCGCCATCTGGGCCAGCGGCTGGATCACCGTGGTCAGCGGCGGCGGCACCCAGGCCGACATGGGCAGGTCATCGAACCCGACCACGCTCAGGTCGTCGGGGATCCGCAGCCGGTGCAGGCGGGCCGCCTCGTAGACCCCCATGGCCTGCATGTCGCTCCCGGCGAAGATCGCCGTGGGCGGGTCGGGCCGGGCCAGCATGTCGGTGGCGGCGGTCAGCGCGGCCTCGAAGTGGAAGTCACCGGAGTAGACCAGCGCCGGGTCGGCCGGGATGCCCGCCCGCTCCAGCGCGGCCCGGTACCCGTCCAGCCGGGCCTGGCTGCACAGCAGCGACGGCCGGCCGGTGATGGTGCCGATCCGGCGGTGGCCGATCTCGATCAGGTGCTCGGTGGCCATCAGGCCGCCGGCCCAGTTCGTGGCGCCGATGGACGGGATGCGCGGGTCGGGCTGGCCGACCGGATCCACGATGACCACCGGCACCTGGAGCGCGGCCAGCCGGGCCCGGTGCGCCGGGGCCAGCTCGGTCAGCACCAGGATCACGCCGTCGGTCCGGCTGGTGGACAGCCGGGCCAGCCACTCATGCGAGTCGGACTCGCCGGAGACGACCGACACGGCGATCCGGCAGCCCTCGGCGAACGCGGCCTCCTCGGCCCCGCGGATGATCTCTACCGCCCACGGGCTCAGGTCGGCGAAGACCAGGTCGATCAGGCACGGCCGGCCGCCGCGCCGGGGCGCGGCGTACTTGTAGTCGGCCAGCAGCGCCTCCACCTTGGACCGGGTCTTGGCGGCGACGTCGGCGTGCCCGTGCAGGACCTTGGACACCGTGGGCACCGAGACGCCGGCGGCGGCGGCGATGTCGGCCATGGTGACCCGGCCCGCGGGGGCCTTGGGCTCACCTGCCATGACTCTCCGTCAAGATCGAAGCCGTCTGGATCAAAGCCGCGCGACCAGCGACATCGTAATGCCCGGACGGCACGTCGGGTGGCTCCACGTCAGCCCCTTTCCAGCTGGCCGGCCAGCGATGTGCGCACCGAGCAGTTGCCCAGCGCGAAGGAGTCGGCCAGCCCGGTCAGCTCGGCCGGGCCCAGGCCCCGGAACAGCTCGGCGTACTCCCAGGCCAGCGGCTGGGCCACGGTGATGTTCAGCAGCAGCGTCTTGACCCAGTCCCGGCGGCCCCACGGGTAGGGCTCGAAGCCGGGGAACTCGCGCGCGATCAGGTCCTGGACCGGGCCGGTGACCTCGGCCACGCCGACCCCGTCGCTGCCCCAGCTGTCGGCGGCGAGCCGGGCCTTCTTGGCCACGAACTCGCCGAACCGGGCGCCGTAGGGCGACTCGGGCCGCACCGTGACCAGGCCCTGCGGCCCGAGGTCCTTGTAGGTCCAGATCGACCAGCTCGCGTCGTGGCGGCGGTAGATCTCCAGCTGGTCGGCCAGGATCTGGCGGCGCTGCGCGTCGCGTGCGGGATCACCGGTATAGATGGGGCCGAACTCGCCGACCCAGACCGGCGTGCCGGTCCGCCGCGAGTACTCCGAGCGCTCCAGGAACTTGCGCTCCAGGGCCTCGGCGTCGAACCAGGTCCCGTCGGTGAGCCCGGGGTAGGGCCCGCCCCGGCCGAGGCCGGCCGCGGCGTAGTCGTGGCAGGCGTAGACGGCGTTGTCCCACGGCTCGCTGTCCCGCAGCTCGCCGAGCACGTCGAACTCGGTCGAGTAGGTGTTGCCGTCCAGGAACAGGATGTGGTCGGGGTCGACCGCGCGCACCGCGGTGACCAGCCGCTGGTACAGCGGCCCGACCACGGCCCGCGACTCGTCGGCCGGCTCGTTGAGCAGGTTGTAGCCGGCCACGCCGGGGTGGCCCCGGTAATGATCGGCCAGGTGCTCCCAGAGGTTCACCACCCGGTCCTGGAAGTCGCGGTGCACCCACAGCAGCGGCACGTGCGTGGGGTTGTCGCAGTGCCAGTGATGGTTCTGGCCGCCCGGCGCGGCGTGCAGGTCGATCACCGTGTAGATGCCGTGCCCGGCGCACAGGTCGATGACCCGGTCCAGGTGCCGGAAGCCGCCCGGCTTGATCCGCAGCGGGGCGCTGTCGTCCTCGAAGTGCCGGTAGTTCACCGGCACCCGCACGCAGTTGAACCCGGTCCGGGCCAGCAGCGCCGCGTCCTCGTCGGTGAAGAACACGCTGAGCAGCCGCTCGAAGAACAGCTCGCTGGCGTCCGGGCCGAGCACGTCGCGCACTTTTTCGCGCATCAGCGACTCGCTGGCCGCGTAGCCGGTGATGAAGTTCTCCATGTTGAGCCAGCCGCCGAGGCCGACTCCGCGCAGCCGGACCGCCTGGCCGCCCTTGTTAAATATCTGTGTGCCCTTGACCTTTAGGCTGGTGATCACTTCAGCGCCCCCGCCGACAGGCCGCGCTCGAACAGCCGCTGCAGGCACAGGTAGGCCACGATCTCCGGGATGGCGGTGATCACGGCCGAGGCCAGTACCTTGGTCTGGTCGTCGCTGAACTCGCTGACGAAGTAGGACGGCAGCAGGGTGATCGTCTGGGTGCTCGGGCTCTGCAGGAAGACCAGCGGGAGCAGGTAGTCGTTCCAGGCCGCGATCAGCGTCAGGATCACGATGGCGGCGGCGATCGGCCGGGTCAGCGGCAGGATGATGTGCCAGAACCCGCGCACCACGGTGACGCCGTCGACCCGGGCCGCCTCCATCAGCTCGTCGGGGATGCTGTTCACGAAGTTGCGGGCCAGCAGGGTGGTGAACGGCACCTGCAGCGCCGACAGCGGGATGATGACCGCCCAGTAGGTGTTGTACAGGTTCAGCCGGATCGTCGTCGCGAACAGCGGGGTGAGCAGCACGACCTCGGGCAGGGTCAGCGCGACCAGCATCATCCAGAAGTAGATCTCCCGGCCCCGGATGTGCAGCTTGGAGAAGCCGAACGCGGCCAGCATGGTGCAGACGTAGACGATGACGATCGTGCCCGCCGCGATGATCGCGCTGTTGCGGAAGTACTCCGGGACCACCCCGGTGCCGAACACCGCCCGGTAGTTGTCCCAGCCCTGGCCGGACAGGGACCCCTGGACCATGGCGATGAGCGGGAACAGGTACGGGATGACCATGATCGTCAGGAGGATCTGAAGGAAGAGCTTCGAGGTCCACCGCCGGGCCTCAAACATTGGACCTGCCTCTCCGGGTGCCCCGGATGCCGAACACGATCGCGCCGCCCAGGGCCAGGATGAGCAGCAGGATCGACAGCGCCGCGCCGTAGCCCACCTCGGCCTGCGGGATGCTGATCCGGTAGATGAACGTGCCGAGGAACTCGGTCGCGTAGTTCGGGCCGCCCACCGTGACCAGGTAGGGCACGTCGAAGGTCTTGAGCGCGCCGATCACGCTCAGGATGCCCAGGGCGTAGGTGGTGCCCCGGCAGTTGGGCCACACGATCCGGGTCAGCACCTTGAGGTTGTTCGCGCCGTCGATCCGGGCCGCCTCGATCATCTCCGGGTCGATCTGGGTCATGGCGGCGAAGTAGAGCACGAACGTGACGCCGGTGAACTCCCACACGGTGATGGCCATGATGACCGGCAGCGCGGTGCTGGACTGGGCCAGCCAGGGCTGGGCCAGCGAGCCCAGGCCGATGTGCTGGAGGACCGTGTTGAACTGCCCGTTGGCCGAGAAGATCTCCCGGAA
Source organism: Streptosporangiaceae bacterium (assembly GCA_050698895.1). GTDB lineage: Bacteria > Actinomycetota > Actinomycetes > Streptosporangiales > Streptosporangiaceae > DASUBV01. The sequence goes on along the minus strand of JBOHCO010001828.1, from coordinate 532 downwards.
CACCGGGGCCATCACGGCTGGCGCCAGCACCACGGGGGTGAAGATGATGACCTTGTACAGGCCCGCCAGCCGGACCCGGGAGTGCAGCAGGGCCGCGAACGTGAAGCCGATCGCCGTCTGCACGCAGAAGGTGACGACGAAGAACAGGACCGTGTGCCGGATCGTGTCCCAGAACACGGGGTCGTGGAACGCCTGGGTGTAGTTGGCGAAGCCCACGTGCTGCGGGTGGGGACTGGTCCCGTCCCAGTTCAGGGTCGAGATGTAGCCGGTGTAGATGATGCAGTAGTAGACGATCCCGACGACGAGGGCGAACGCCGGGAAGATCCACGGCAGCCCCGAGGGCTGCCGCAGGCCGCGGCGGCGAGGGGCCCGGCGGGCCCGGCCGGGCTCGCTGCGCGCGGATCGCGAGCGGGGGGCAGCCACGGCTGCCTTTCCGGTCGTCACAAGGGAGCCTCCCATCGGTAGGCCATCGGTAGGCCATCGGCGGTCCGCCGCCGCCGGGTCCCGCCGCACCCGGCGGTGCGGCGGGACC
>JBOHCO010001827.1:0-4423 GCA_050698895.1 Streptosporangiaceae bacterium | reverse complement strand
CGGCAGGCCCGCGCGGGCGGCCGGGATCAGCTCCGTCATCACCGGCGCGAACCGGGCGATCGCGCCGCAGCGCAGGTAGTCGCCGTAGGAGAAGCCGCCGGGCAGCACCACGGCGTCGACGCCGTGCAGGCTGGCCTCGCCGTGCCACAGCGGTACCGGGGTGCCGCCCGCCAGGCGCACCGCCCGGCAGGCGTCCTGATCGTCCAGGGAGCCAGGAAAGGTGACGACTCCGACCCGGGCTGTCAGCATTCCAATACCCATGCCGCGCAGGCTACCGGGTCAGCCGGCGTCCCTGAGCCGCTGCTGGGGGAGGGTGACGACCGGGGCGTCAGCGCGCCAGCCGATGCGCTTCTGCAGGGACACCACCGTGCCCTGACCGGGACCGGTGCTCAGCGTGACGTCATCGACGCAGGCCCGCATGATGGCCATGCCGCGGCCGGACTCGGGCAGCTGGGCCACGCCGTGGCGGCGGTTGAGGCGCCGCGGCCGGGCGATCCGGCGGCGCAGCGTGACCGAGGTGGTGGGCGAGCCGGGGGCGGCCAGCCCGTGGCGGCGGCGCAGTGCGGCCACCCGGCGGACCGGACGGCGGACGACCGGGCGGCGCACGGCCAGGGCGTTGGGGTCGAAGCCGCGGCCGCGGTCGACGACCTGTAGCTGGCACCGGTTCCCGACCACCCGGGCGATGATCTCGTAGCCCCGGCCCTGGCCGGAGTGCCGCAGCACGTTGGTGCACGCCTCGGTGACGGCCAGCAGCAGGTCGGAGATGCTGCTCTCATCCACGCCCAGGCGGCTCAGGATGTCACCGAGCACGCGCCTCATGACGGGAACGCTCAGCGCCTCTCGGGGGAACAGCAGGCAGAACCGGACGTCTGCACCTGGCTCCCCGTAGTGCGTCACGCGGCTTCGCATCGGCTCCTTCGCCCCTGCTGATGGATTTACGCGCTGCTCACATTGTGAGGGTTTCCCGCACGGGAACGCGGTAATCATGAGGTCGGGCGATCTCTGGACGAACATTGCCGTTCCGCCAGGTAAACGCATTGATCGCAATAATGTAACGACATAGTGACGAGGATCACCACGCGACCTGATGAGCCGGCGAGCCCGGCTCAGCCCGCAGTCAGGCCGAACGCGGCCCGGACTCAGACCGAACGCTGTGTGAAGAAGGGGCAGCGTCAAGAAGGGATAGCGGGGCGAACAGAGAATTCCTCGATGACCGGGTTGGCCAGCAGTTCGGCCGCGAGCTTCGCCACTTCGCGGGCGGTCGCCTCATCGGCGGGCCCGTCGCCGTCCAGCTCAATCTCGAACCGCTTACCCTGGCGGACCGAAACCACCTGCCCGAAGCCCAGCCGATGGCAGGCACCGGCAATCGCCTCGCCCTGCGGATCGTGGATCTCGGGTTTCAGCATCACATCAACGACAACTGTGGCCACGCCAGGCAGCGTACGCGACCTCGGGTCCTGCCGGCCGCGAGGTCACCGACGAGGCCACGGACCTGGTCACCGACCTGGTCACCGACCTCTGCCTTGACCATCCCGCCCGGGCGGCGGGTACTGTCCTAGCGAACACGACGGATGACCGTCGGCCGGGTCTGACCCGGACCGGCGGTGACAGGCAAGGAGTGGCACTTGACCGTCAACGATGCCGGACGAGCCGCCTCCCGCGCCGACGGGCCGCTGCCTCCCGGCGACCCAGTTGTGCGGGCGGACTCGACGGAGCTAGTCCAGCTCCTCACCCCGGAAGGTGAGCGGGTCGAGCATCCCGGCTATCCGCTGGAGATTTCCGCCGAGGAGGTCAAGGCCCTCTACCGGGACCTGGTCATCGTCCGCCGGATCGACTTCGAGGCCATCGCGCTCCAGCGCCAGGGCGAGCTGGGCATCTGGGCCTCGCTGCTGGGCCAGGAGGCCGCGCAGGTGGGCTCGGGCCGGGCCCTGGAGCCGCGCGACATGGCCTTCCCCACCTACCGGGAGCACGGCGTGGCCTGGTGCCGCGGCCTGGACCCGGCCCTGCTGCTCGGCCTGTACCGCGGGGTCAGCCACGGCGGCTGGGACCCCCGCGCGCACAACTTCCACCTGTACACGATCGTGATCGGCAGCCAGACGCTGCACGCCACCGGCTACGCCATGGGCATCCAGCGCGACGGCGCGGTGGGCGAGGACGGCGAGGCCGTGATCGCCTACTTCGGCGACGGCGCGACCAGTCAGGGCGACGTGAACGAGGCCTTCATCTGGGCCTCGGTGAACAACGCTCCGGTGGTGTTCTTCTGCCAGAACAACCAGTGGGCCATCTCCGAGCCCCTGGAGCGGCAGAGCCGCCAGCCGCTGTACCTGCGCGCGCACGGCTTCGGCTTCCCCGGCGTCCGGGTGGACGGCAACGACGTGCTGGCCTGCCTGGCCGTGACCCGCAAGGCCATGAAGGCGGCCCGCGAGGGGCAGGGCCCGACGCTGATCGAGGCCTTCACCTACCGGATGGGCGCGCACACCACCACCGACGACCCGACCCGGTACCGGCTGTCGGCCGAGCTGGAGTCCTGGAAGCTCAAGGACCCCATCGCCCGGGTCAAGCAGTACCTGATCCGGTCCGAGCAGGCCGACATGCAGTTCTTCGACGAGGTCGACGCCGAGGCGGACGAGGTCGGCTTGCGGGTGCGCGAGGCGTGCCTGACGATGCCCGACCCGCAGCCGGCGGCCATGTTCGACAACGTCTACACCGGCCAGACCGCCCAGCTGGAGGCCGAGCGGGCCGGCTTCACCGCCTACCTGGACTCGTTCGTGGGGGACGACGCGGAGCTCGCCCATGAGGAGGCGCGATGACCACCCTGACGCTCTCCAGGGCCCTTAACGAGGGCCTGCGCAAGGCGCTGGAGGACCACCCCAAGGCGCTCATCATGGGCGAGGACGTCGGCAAGCTGGGCGGCGTGTTCCGGGTCACCGACGGCCTCCAGAAGGACTTCGGCGAGGCGCGGGTCATCGACACCCCGCTGGCCGAGTCCGGCATCATCGGCACCGCCATCGGGCTCGCCCTGCGCGGCTACCGGCCCATCTGCGAGATCCAGTTCGACGGCTTCGTGTACCCGGCCTTCGACCAGATCGTGTCCCAGCTGGCCAAGATGCGGTACCGGTCGCTGGGCAACCTGGCCCTGCCCATCGTCGTCCGGATCCCGTTCGGCGGCGGGATCGGCGCGGTCGAGCACCACAGCGAGTCGCCCGAGGCGCTGTTCGCGCACACCGCCGGGCTGCGGGTGGTGGCCTGCGGTGACCCGCTCGAGGCGTTCACGATGATCCAGCAGTCGGTGTCCTGCGACGATCCGGTGATCTTCTTCGAGCCCAAGCGCCGCTACTGGGAGAAGGCCGACATCGACATCGCGGGCGCGCTGGCCGCCGCGCAGCCGCTGGACCAGGCCCGGATCCTGGCCAGCGGCACGGACGTGACCGTGCTGACGTACGGGCCGATGGTCCGGACCTGCGCGGAGGCGGCCGTGGCCGCGGCCGGCGACGGCCGGTCCCTGGAGATCATCGACCTGCGCTCGCTGGCCCCGCTGGACACCGAGACGATCTTCGCGTCGGTGCGGCGGACCGGGCGCTGCGTGGTGGTGCACGAGGCCTCGGTCACCGGCGGCCTGGGCGCGGAGATCGCGGCCCTGGTCACCCAGGAATGCTTTTACCAGCTGGAGGCCCCGGTCCTGCGGGTCGGCGGCTACTCGACCCCGTACCCGCCCTCCCGGCTCGAGGAGTACTACCTCCCGGACCTGGACCGGGTGCTGGACTCCGTCGACCGCACCTTCAGCTACTGATCGCTTACTGAGAGGCCCCATATCCATGTCTGAGCTCAGGCAGTTCAAGCTCCCCGACGTCGGGGAGGGCCTGACCGAGGCCGACATCGTGCGCTGGCACGTGCAGCCCGGCGACGCGGTCAAGGTGAACCAGATCATCGTGGAGATCGAGACGGCCAAGGCCGTGGTCGAGCTGCCCAGCCCGCACGCGGGCACGGTGTCGAAGCTGCTCGTGGCCGAGGGTGACACGGTGGACGTCGGCACCCCGATCATCTCGATCTCGACCGGCGCAGCCGGCCCGGCCGCACCCGCGGCGGACGGACCAGCCGAAACATCCGAAACAAAGGCCGCCGGGGCCGGGGCCGCGCCACCCTCCGGCACCGATCAGGCCGGACTGGGCGGGCGCCCGGCGGCGATGGCCGCCGATCTCGTCCCGCCGCTCCCGGTCGACGGCGACGACGCCGGCGGCCCGAACGGCGGTGCCAACGGCGGCGGGGCGGCCGAGCCCGCGCCGGAGCGGCAGGCCGTGCTGGTCGGCTACGGGGTCAAGCTGGGCTCCAAGGCCCGGCGGGCGCGCAAGCCGGGCGCCGTCGCGGCGCCTGCGCCGGTGCCCGGGCCGCGGGCGTCGGCCGGGCCAGCCAGGCAGGCCGCGCC
>JBOHCO010001826.1:0-12329 GCA_050698895.1 Streptosporangiaceae bacterium | reverse complement strand
CCGCGCTACCGTGCCGCGCTACAGGGTCAGGGTGGGCTTGAGCTCCAGCAGGCGGGCCAGCAGGCCGTTGACGAAGGCCGGCGAGCCGTCGGTGGAAAGATCGCGGGCCAGGGCGACCGCCTCGCTGATCGCCACCGCGTCCGGGACGTCGTCCTGCCAGAGCAGCTCGAACGTGCCGATGCGCAGGATGTTGCGGTCCACGGCCGGCATCCGGTCCAGGGTCCAGCCCTGGGCGTGGCTGCTCAGCAGCTCGTCGATCTGCTCCCGGTGGACCTGGACGCCGCGGACCAGCTCGGCGCCGTAAGGCGACACCGGCGGGCTGGCCGCGGCGACGCGCTCGTCGAGCAGGGCCAGCACCGGCTCGCGCCTGATCTCGGCCTCGAACAGGATGTCCAGGGCCCGCTTGCGGGCCTTGCTGCGGGCGGCCATGGCGCGGCCCGGCCCGGCCCGGCCGCCCTAGGCCCGGCCGAGGTAGGCGCCGGTCCGGGTGTCGACCCGGATCTTCTCGCCCGTGGTGATGAACAGCGGCACCTGGATCTGCGCGCCGGTCTCCAGCGTGGCGGGCTTGGTGCCGCCGGTGGACCGGTCGCCCTGGAGGCCGGGGTCGGTCTGGCTGACGGTCAGCTCCACGGCGGCGGGCAGCTCCACGTACAAGGGCACGCCCTCGTTGAACGCGATCACCGCGGTCTGCTCCTCGAGCAGGTAGTTGGCCACGTCGCCGACCGTGGCCGCGGGAATCCGCGGCTGGTCGTAGTCCTGGGTGTCCATGAAGACGAAGTCCTCGCCCTCGCGGTACAGGTACTGCATCTCGCGCTTGTCCACGTTGGCGGTCTCGACCCGCACGCCGGCGTTGAAGGTGCGGTCCACCACCTTGCCCGACATCACGTTCTTCAGCTTGGTGCGCACGAAGGCGCCGCCCTTGCCGGGCTTGACGTGCTGGAAGTCAACGACGTTCCACAGCTGGCCGTCGATGGTCAGGGTCATGCCGTTCTTGAGGTCATTCGTGGTGGCCACGTCTGTCTGTCTCCTGCACGCGTCTGCGACGGCTCGCCCCGTTACAGGACGAGCAGTTCCTTGGTGGTCATAGTCAGGATCTCGGCCGCTCCGGCGCCCGCGCGGACGACCAGGGTGTCCTCGATCCGCACGCCGCCCCGGCCGGGCAGGTAGATCCCTGGCTCGACGGTGACGGGAACCCGGTCCACGAGTGTACCTGTCCGGTCATACCCGATGATCGGCGCTTCGTGTACCTCCAGGCCGACACCGTGACCCAGACCGTGCTGGAAGTACCCGCCGTACCCGGCGGCCTCGATGAGGTCCCTGGCCGCCGCGTCCACGTCGCCGACGTCGGTGCCCGCCGTGGCCGCGGCCACCCCGGCCGCCTGGGCCGCGGCGACCAGGTCGTAGATCTCGCGCTGCCAGTCGTCCGCCCGGCCCAGCGCCACCGTCCGGGTCATGTCGGCGTGGTAGCCGCCGACCTGCGCCCCCAGGTCGATGGTGACCAGGTCGCCGGCCTCCAGCCGGCGCCCGCCCGGTGCGTGGTGCGGGATCGCGCCGTTGGGCCCGCTGGCCACGATGGTTCCGAACGCCACCCCGTCGGCGCCGCGGTCGATCATGGCCCGCTCCACGGCGACGGCGATCTCGCGCTCGGTGCGGCCCGGCCGCAGCTCGCCCAGCACCTCGCCCAGCGCGGCGCTGGTGATCTCGCAGGCCCGGCGGAGCAGGTCGATCTCGGCCTCGTCCTTGACCATGCGCAGGTCCTCGACCACCCGGCCGAGCGGGACCAGCCGGGGCGCCCCGTCCAGCGCCGCCAGCACGGCGTGCCGCTCGACGGTCATCTCCTGAGCCTCGAAGGCCATCGTCGCCGCGCCCGCCTCGGCGGCCAGTTCGACCAGGGCCGGCTCGACCATGCGCTCGGTGATCAGCTCCAGGTCGGGGCAGTCCCGGCGGGCCGCCTCGGCGTAGCGCGAGTCGGTGGCCAGCACGCCGGGGTCGCGGGCGGGCAGCAGCACGGCGGCGTTGGAGCTGGCCAGCCCGGACAGGTAGCGGACGTTGGGCGGGCTGGTGATCAGCGCGGCACCGACGCCGAGCGCCGCGATCCGTTCCTGCGCCCTGGCCCGCCGGGCGGCGTGAGTCTCCGGCATGACGCCGACTGTAGTCCCCGGCGGCCCGGCCCGCTGGACAGGTACCATGCGCGCATATAATATGTGCGCATGGCTTCTCCGCAGCCCGCGTTCAGCTACACGCGCACACGAGCAGGCCCGCGAGGTCGGCCCGATGATCACGGCCGACTTCCCGAAGACCATGGGCGCGCTGATCGCCCTGGCGGCCAGAGATAATCAAGCTCCGAAACAAGGGGCATGATGACTACCTCAGCCTTCGACACCCCCCAGCAGAGCCCGGGCTTCCTGCTCTGGCGGGTCACCCTGGCCTGGCAGCGGCGGATGCGGGCCGCGCTGGCCCCGCATGACCTGACCCACGTGCAGTTCGTCCTGCTCGCGTCGCTGTGGCGGAGGCAGGAGCACGGCGGGCCGCCGACCCAGGCCCAGCTGGCCGAGCAGGCGGGCACCGACCTCATGATGACCAGCCAGGTGCTGCGCCGCCTGGAGGGACGCGGCCTGCTCGCGCGCGACCCCGATCCCGGCGACAGCCGGGCCCGGCGGCTGCGGCTCACCGCGGCGGGCGGCGCGCTGCTGGCCGGCGCGCTGGCCGACGTGGAGGCCGCCGACCAGGCCTACTTCGCGGTGCTGGGCCGGGACCAGGACCGCTTCGGCCGGGCGCTGCGCACGCTCAGTGGGTCTGAATAGCCCAAGTCGGCACAGCTCAGTCGGGCTCGGGCGGGTCGTCGCCGACGATGATCCCGCCGCCCCGGCTCCAGGTCAGGTACCGCCAGGACAGGTTGACCAGGGCCACGATGCGGTTGCGGTTGCCCAGCAGCGTGACCAGGTGCAGCCCCAGCCAGGCCAGCCAGGCCAGGGTGCCCCGCAGCCGGATGCCGATGGGCAGCTCCACCACCGCCGAGCGGCTGCCGATGGTGGCCATGATGCCCTTGTCGTGATAGCTGAACGCCTCGGTCGGCTGGCCGGCCAGCAGCCGCCGGACCTGATGGGCCGCGTGCCGGCCCTCCTGGATCGCGGGCTGGGCCAGCTGGGCCACCGGGTCCTGGCCGCTGACCGAGATGTCACCCGCGGCGAAGATCCGGTCCTGGCCCTCGATGCGCAGGTCCGGGCCGACCATCAGGCGGCCCGCGCGGCCGTGGGCCAGGCCGAGCCGGTCGATGGCGCCGGGCGCGGCCACCCCGGCGGCCCAGATCGTGACGTCGCTGGGCACCGAGGTGCCGTCGGCCAGGCTCACGCCGTCCGCGCTCACCTCGCTGATCGTGCTGGCCAGCCGGATGTCGACGCCCCGCTTGACCAGCTCCTGCCGGGCGTACTCACGCTGGCGCGGCCGGAACGCGGCCAGCAGCGACGGCGCCTGCTCGATGAGCGTGACGTGCATGGACTCGGGGTTGATGGCCGGGAACGCGGCGGGCACCGCGATGTTGCGCAGCTCGGCCAGGGTGCCCGCCAGCTCCACGCCGGTCGCGCCGCCGCCGGCGATCGTGATGTTCAGGTCGGCGCTCTGGCCGCCCCAGCTGCGCTGCTCCAGCTCGTCCAGCAGCCGCTCGCGCACCGCGACCGCGTCCCGCCGGGTGTACATGCTCATGCTGTGCTTGTCGGCGCCGGGGATGCCGAAGAAGTTGGCGCTGACCCCGGTGGCCAGGATCAGGTAGTCGTAGCGCAGCTCCGAGCCGTCGTCCAGCCGGACCTTCTGCCCCTCGGCGTCGACCTCGGCCAGCTCGCCCTTGTGGAACCGCGCGCCGGTCTTGCGGGTCACCGACCACAGCGGGTAGGCCACGTCGGTCGACGTCAGGCCGGCCGTGGCCACCTGGTACAGCAGCGGCTGGAAGGTGCTGTATACGTTGCGATCCACCAGCGTCACCGCGACCGGGGCGCTGGCCAGCGCGTTGAGGGCGGACAGGCCGGCGAAGCCGCCGCCAATGACCACGACGCTCGGCCCGGACGGGCCACTTGGCTTGCGCCATCCTCGTCGCACGCGGGCCTCCTCGTGACCGTCCGTTTTGCCCCTCTGATCGCCTACCCGGCGGGACCGGGCTGACACCTGAGCCCTCCGCCCGATGTTTATTCTCCGTGAGACGGGCATGCCTCGGGCCGTCCACCCACCGGACGACGGAGGATCCCGTGACGATGACCATGTCCGTGCCCGACTCGGCCGCCGACGCGGCCGATGAGACGGCAGTCGCGGACCCGCACGACCTGAGCACCCAGCCGGACCAGGACCTGCTCCGGCTCATTCACGACCAGCGGCGCGACGGCCAGACGGCCGCCCGGGCCTGCGAGGTTCTCGTGGTCAGGTACGAGTCGCTGGTCCGGTCCTGCGCCCGCCGGTACCAGGGCAGCCCGGAATCGGCGGACGAGCTCATGCAGGTCGGCTACGTCGGCCTGATGAAGGCGATCAACCGGTTCGACCCCGAGATGGGCACCAGCCTGGCCCCGTACGCGCTGGCCTGCGTGAGCGGCGAGATCAAGCGCCACTTCCGGGACCGGCGCTGGCAGGTCCGGGTCAAGCGCTCGGCCCAGGAACTGGTGCTGGAGCTGCGCACCGCCACGGCCGAGCTGACCCAGCAGCTCCAGCGCACCCCCACCGACGCCGAGCTGGCCAGCTTCCTGCGGGTCACCCTGGCCGAGGTGGGCGCGGCGCGGCACGCGGACCTGGGCTTCTCGGCCTGGTCCATCGACGCGCCGGTGTCCGAGGAGCCGGAGGCGGCCAGCCTGGCCGAGCTGCTCGGCGAGGAGGACCCGCAGATGGAGCACGCGGTCGACATGGCCGCGCTCGAGGCGCACTGGAACGAGCTGCCCCGGCGCCAGCAGCAGATCCTGCTGCTGCGCTTCTACGGCAACTTGACCCAGGCCGAGATCGGGGAGCAGATCGGGCTCTCGCAGATGCACGTCTCGCGGCTGATCACCCAGGCGCTCGGCTATCTGCGCGACCGGATGCTGGGCAGCGAGCAGCCCGAAGCCTCATGAGGATCGCAGCGGGCCTGGCCGCGCTGGCCGCCGGGGCCATCCTCACGTTCGCGGTGAGCGCGCGGGTGCCGGGCATCAACCTCCGTCTGGCCGGCGTGATCATCATCCTGGCCGCGATCGCCGGCCTGATCGCGACGTCGCCCGCGGCGCAGGCCTGGCTGCATCGCCGTGACCCCCGGCCCGGCCGGCCCGCGGCGCCGGACGAGGACGAGTTCGGCGACCTGGGCTACCTGCTGCAGGACCCGGCCGTGCTGGCCGCCGAGGTGCTCAATGGCGGCCAGTACGGGCTCACCAGCCGGCCCGCCGGGCCCGGCGCCCGGACGGACGGCGGCCGGCCCGGTGCCTAGAGCCGGGTGGTTCACCGGCCCCCGTTCGGGGTTTGCGCGACGCCAGCCGTGGTTATACTCATCGGTAACGGTGTCTACGACGCAGGCACGCCCCCCACGCCTTCACGGCGCGGCTGTGGAGGCTGCCTGCACGGAAGTCGCAGCACCGGAATCCCCGGCTCCTTCTGATCGGTAGCACAGGCCCGCTCGCATCGGCCTGAACCCTCCGTAGCCCGTTCGTGATTGTCGTGGCGATCCCGAATGGAGGCAACCCGTGAGGATCGCCCTTGTGACCGGCTACGTGACGGCCGGCTCCGCCACCCACGCCGACCCCCGCGGCCAGGCCGTTCGCGTGGCCACGCTGGCCAGCACCCTGGCCAGCCTGGGCCACCAGGTCACCGTCTACGCCCGTAAGGACTCCCCCGCCCGGCCGGGCGCCGAGGACGCCGGCGGCGTCCGGTTCGAGTACGTGCCGGCCGGGCCGGCCTCGGCCCTGTCCCAGGACCGGCTGCTCGGCCAGCTCGGCACGTTCAGCAGCGAGCTGGCCCGGCGCTGGGCGCAGAGCCCGCCCGATGTCGTGCACGCCCACTTCTGGACCAGCGGCCTGGCCGCGCTCGGCGCCACCCGCGGCACCCGGGTGCCCGTGGTCCAGACCTTCCAGACGCTCGGGACGCCGCGCAAGTCGGTCATGTCGGTCGACCAGGCCGTCCCGGCCAGCCAGACGGCCGAGCAGGCCCTGGTCCGCAGCCGGATGGAGCGGCTGGTCGGCAAGACCGTGCGCACCGTGCTGGCCGACTCGTCGGCCGAGCTGGACATGCTGACCGGGCTGGGCGTGCCGCGCACCGCGATCACGGTCGTCCCGCCCGGCGTGGACACCACGGCGTTCGACCCGGCTGGCCCGGCGGCCCGGCGCGGCAAGCGGCGCCGGCTGCTGGCCGCCGCGCCAGCCTCGGCCGAGCACGGGCTGGAGACGGTCATCGAGGCCCTGGCCGCCCTGCCGGCCGCCGAGCTGATGATCGCGGGCGGGCCGCCGCGGGCCGAGATCCGCACCGACCCGGTGCTCCAGGACCTGGCCCGGCTGGCCGACCGGGCCGGGGTCAGCGACCGGGTCATGTTCACGGGCCAGGTGAGCCGGTCCCGCATCCCGGTGCTGCTGCGCTCGGCGGACCTGTTCGTGCACGTGGCCGGCGACGAGGCCACGGGGATCCTGCCCATCGAGGCGATGGCCTGCGGTACGGCGGTGGTCGCGGCGGCGGGCAGCGCGGACCAGGACGCGGTGGTTGACGGCGCGACCGGGGTGCTGGTGCAGCCGGGTGACGCTCAGGCGCTGGCGCGCAGGATCCGGCAGCTGCTGGCTAGTCCGATGCTGCTGGAGGGCCTGGGGATTGCCGCGGCGGATCGGGCGCGGAGTCGGTACTCGTGGGACCGGATCGGCAAGGAGACGGTGGCGGCCTATCAGCGGGCCGCGTAGGCGATTGACCTAGCGAGGGGGGCCGGTCTGAGACCGGCCCCCCTTCTGGTTACGAGGCCAGGTCGCGGATTTGCTCGATCAGGGCTACGCGCTCGGCGTGGGTGTGGGCTAGGGGGGAGACGTTGAGGGTGGTCACGCCGGACTCGCGGAGGGCGGCTACGCGGTCGGCGACGTAGGACTTGGGGCCGACCAGGTTGATGCCCTCGAGCAGGGACTGCGGGATCATGGCGGCGGCTTCTTGCTTTTTGCCGTCTAGGTAGGCGTTCTGGATCTGGGCTGCTTCCTGGGCGTAGCCGTAGCGGACGGCTAGGTCGTTGTAGAAGTTGCGGCCTCTCGCGCCCATGCCGCCGATGTAGAGGGCGAGCAGGGGGCGGGACAGGTCCAGCCAGGGGGCGGTGTCGGCGGGTTCGCCGATGGCTAGGCCGGCCTGGGCGATGATGTCGAGCGCCGGGAGGGCTGGGTCTCGCCTGGCGGCGCCTTCGGCTAGGGCATCGCCCCAGACGCTGGCGGCTCTTTCTGGGAGGTAGAAGATGGGCTCCCAGCCTTCGGCCAGCTCGGCGGACATGGCGACGTTCTTGGGGCCCAGGGCGGCGACCACGATGGGGATGCGGTCGCGGACCGGGTGGTTGATCAGCTTGAGGGGCTTGCCGAGGCCGGTGCCCTGGTCGGCCGGGAGCGGGATCGTGTAGTGGCGGCCCCTGTACTCGAGGCGCTCGCGGCGCCAGACCATGCGGCAGATCTCGATCAGCTCGCGGGTGCGGCCGATGGGGGCGTCGTAGGGCACGCCGTGCCAGCCCTCGATGACCTGCGGGCCGGAGGCGCCGAGGCCGAGCACGAAGCGGCCGCCGGAGACGTAGTCCAGGCCGGCCGCGGTCATCGCGGTCAGGGCCGGGGTGCGGGAGTAGATCTGGAGGATGCCCGAGGCGAGCTGGACGCGCTCGGTCCGGGCGGCCAGGTAGCCCAGCTGGCTGACCGCGTCGAAGCTGTAGGCCTCGGGCACGAAGACGATGTCCAGCCCGGCCTTCTCGTAGTCGGCCAGCTCGGCGGCGGTCTCGGCGAAGCCGCCCGCGTAGTTGATTGACATGCCGATGCGCATGCGCCGCAGCCCTTTCCGCCCCGGACGGGTCCGGCCCGGCAGAGCCGGGTGACCCAGGGCCGCCTTGTTAAGGAATAAGGGTTGAATCGTAACTGCGGACCCGATCGGCCTCCTAGGCCCGCCGGGCCAGCAGCGCGGCGACGGCCCGCAGGGCCAGCTCGTAGGACAGCAGGCCAAAGCCGGCCACGGTGCCGTCGGCGACGCCGGCCACCACGGAGTTGTGCCGGAACGGCTCGCGGGTCGCGGGGTTGGACAGGTGGACCTCGATGAGCGGCGCCGTGCGCATGGCCAGCGCGTCCCGCAGCGCGTAGGAGTAGTGCGTGAACGCGGCCGGGTTGAGCACGATCGGCAGCCGCTGGTCGGCGGCCTGGTGGACCCAGCCGATCAGCTCGGCCTCATCGTCGGTCTGGCGGACGTCCACGGTGAGCCCGAGCTGGCCGCCGATGCCGGAGCAGGCGGCCGCGACGTCATCCAGCGTGGCCGTGCCGTAGATCTCGGGCTCGCGGGAGCCGAGCCGGGCCAGGTTGGGGCCGTTGAGTACGAGAACCTGCTGCATTTAGCTGACCTCCGCGTAGGCCTGCTCGAGCAGGTCCTCGGGCGGGTCGGCCAGGATGCCGGGCTGGGCCAGTCCGTCCAGCACCACGAAGCGCAGCCGGGCCGCGCGGGCCTTCTTGTCCACGCTCATGGCCCGGCGCAGCTCCGGCCAGGCGCCCGCGCGGTAGCTGACCGGCAGGCCGACGGCGGCCAGGATCTCGCGGTGGCGGCGCGCCGTCGGCCCGTCGAGCCGGCCGGCCGCCCGGCCCACCTCGGCGGCGTAGGTCATGCCGATGGCCACGGCCTCGCCGTGCCGCATGGTGAACTTCTCGGCCCGCTCGATGGCGTGCCCGAGGGTGTGGCCGTAGTTCAGGACCTCGCGCTGGCCGGCCTCGCGCAGGTCGGCGGACACCACGGCGGCCTTCATGGCCACGGCCCGCGCGACCAGCTCGCGCTCGTGCGGCCCGCCCGGCCGCGCGGCGGCGGCGGGATCGGCCTCGACCAGGTCCAGGATGACCGGGTCGGCGATGAACCCGGCCTTGATCACCTCGGCCAGGCCGCTGACGTACTCGGCGGGCGGCAGCGTGCTCAGCGTGGCCAGGTCGGCGAGCACGCCCGCGGGCGGGTGGAAGGCGCCGACCAGGTTCTTGCCCTCGGGGATGTTGACCGCGGTCTTGCCGCCGATGGCGGCGTCGGCCATGCCGAGCAGGGTGGTCGGGACCAGCACCACGCGCACGCCGCGCAGCCAGGTGGCGGCGGTGAACCCGGCCAGGTCGGTCACCGCTCCCCCGCCGACGCCCACGATGACGTCGCGCCGGCCGATCTCGCGGGTGGCCAGCCGTGACCACAGCCCGGCCGCCACGCCGATCTCCTTGGCCGCCTCGCCGTCCGGGACGGCCTCGGCGTGCACGACGTAGCCGGCCCGGTCCAGGGCCTGGCTGACCGCCGCGGCGACCTGGCCCTGGCCGCGGGCGTGGATCACGGCCACGGCCCGGGCCTCCGGCCCGACCAGCGCGGGCAGCTCACCGAGCACGCCGCGTCCGACCACGACCTCGTGCGGATGGTCGCCGCCGACTTTGATCCGGGTGCCGGTCACGGGCGCGATCCTAGCCGCCGCGACCCTAGCCGCGCGGCGCGGCCAGCAGCGCGGCGATCTCGTCGGCGATCTGGTCCGGCTCGCGGCCGTCGGTGGTCACGGTGATCCGGGCCAGCCCGGCGTAGACCGGCCGCCGCTGGTCCAGGAGCGTCTTGAGCTGGGCGCGGGGGTTGATGCCGATGAGGAGCGGGCGGGGCCTGCCCAGGCCGACCCGCCGGGCCAGCTCGGAGAAGCCGGTCTCCAGGTAGACGACGGGCCGCCCGGCCAGCAGGGCCCGGGTCCGCTCGTCCAGCACGGCGCCGCCGCCGAGGCCGACCACGCCGTGGTGACCGCCGAGCGCGGCCGCGACGGCCTCGTGCTCGAGGCTGCGGAACGCCGGCTCGCCGTCCTCGATGAAGATGTCGGCCACCGGCTTGCCGGCCACGGCCTCGACGCTCATGTCGGTGTCCAGGTAGGCCACGCCCAGCCGGTCGGCCAGCAGCGCGCCGACGGTGGTCTTGCCCGCGCCGGGCGGGCCGATGAGGATGGCGGTCGGCTCGGCCTGGGCTGTCTCCTGCTCCGCTGTCACCTGATCACCAGGGCCTTGAGGTAGCTGTCGTAGTTGCGGGCGGTCTCCTCGACGGAGTCGCCGCCGAACTTCTCGATCGCGGCGTCGGCCAGCACCAGCGCGACCATGGCCTCGGCCACCACGCCGGCGGCGGGCACCGCGGTCACGTCGCTGCGCTGGTTGATGGCCCGGGCGGGCTCGCCGGTGCGCACGTCCACGGTGGCCAGGGCGCGGGGCACGGTGGAGATCGGCTTCATGGCCGCCCGGACCCGGACCGGCTCGCCGGTCGTCATGCCGCCCTCGATGCCGCCCGCCCGGTTGGTCAGCCGCCGCACGCCCCGCCGCGCTCCCCCGCCGCCGCCCTCGATCTCGTCGTGAGCCTTCGAGCCGCGCCGGGTGGCCGTGGTGAGACCGTCGCCGATCTCCACGCCCTTGATGGCCTGGATGCTCATCAGCGCGCCGGCCAGCCGGCCGTCCAGGCGGCGATCCCAGTGCACGTGGCTGCCCAGGCCGGGCGGCAGGCCGTAGGCCAGCACCTCGACGATCCCGCCCAGCGTGTCGCCATCCAGGCGGGCGGCGTCGATCTCGGCCCGCATCGCCTCGCTGGCGACCGGGTCCAGGCAGCGCACCGGGTCGGCGTCCACGGCGGCCGCGTCCTGCGGCAGCGGCGCCGTGCCGTCCGGGGCCCGGACCGGGCCGATGGCCACCACGTGGCTGACGATCTCGGCGCCCAGCGCCTGGCGCAGGAACCGGCGGGCCACCTCGCCCACCGCGACCCTGGCCGCGGTCTCCCGCGCGCTGGCCCGCTCCAGCACCGGGCGGGCGTCGTCGAACCCGTACTTCTGCATCCCGGCCAGGTCGGCGTGGCCGGGCCGGGGCCGGGTCAGCGGCGCGTTCCTGGCCTGGCTGGCCAGCGTGTCCTCGTCGACCGCGTCGGGGGACATGACGGTCTCCCACTTAGGCCACTCGGTGTTGGCGATCCGGATGGCCACCGGGCCGCCCAGCGTGCGGCCGTGCCGGACGCCGGCGGTCAGCTCCACCTCGTCCTGCTCGAACTTCATCCGCGCGCCGCGGCCGTAGCCGGCCCGCCGCCGGGCCAGGGCGGCGGCGATGTCGGTCGTGGCCACCTCGACCCCGGCCGGCACCCCCTCGCAGATGGCCATGAGGGCGCGGCCGTGTGATTCTCCCGCGGTCAGCCAGCGCAGCATGCTGACGATCCTCCCACGGCGGCGGCTGGCGTTTGGCCGGCAGGCCTCCGGGTATCACCCCGCCGCACGTGGGGGAACCGTCGCCGCGGGGGCGCGGAGGGCGGCGGCGTGCGCGTGCTCTTCGGGGGAGGAACCGTACATGCGCGTGTTCAGGCTGGCCATGCTCGCGGCCCTGTTCGCGGTCCCGGTACTCGTCGCCGGCGCGCCCAGCAGCTACGGCGCCGGGGCGGCTCAGGCGAGCGGCGGGTCGACCGCGTTCGCCACGCCGTCGTCGGCCACGCCGGGCACGGCCGTGACGTTCACCGCCGACTGCAGCCCGGCCGCGAACGCGGGCGGTGCGTCGGCCATCCTGTTCGGCACCACGCTGGGGCTGCCCCAGCAGATCCCGATGAACGCCGAGTCTCCGGGCAGCTTCACCTTCCGCATCACCGTGAACCTGCCCAGCACCATCCGGCCCGGCCGCTACGACCCGGACATCGACTGCCCGGGCGGCACCTCGGCCACCGCCGCGCTGCGCGTGGTGTCGTTCCCGAACGGCGGCGCGGCCACGGGGGACGGCACGACCTCGACCACGCCCGACAACGGCCTGGCCCTGGCCGGCCTGGCCCTGATCGGCGCCGGGGCGCTGGCCGGCGGGCTGGCCCTGCGCCGCCGGGCGGTGCGCCAGCGCGGCTGAGGTGTTGGTGTCTGCCGGGGCTCGGGTGCTGGCCGCGGTTCGGTTGGCTGTTGATTGCGGGTCGGGTGCTGGCGGCAGAGCGCGAGCACCGGGGCCGGGGCGGCAGAATGCAGGAGAATGCATCGGTGAGCCTGCGCGCCGCAGGCCCGCGTGCCCCGGCCCCTCGTTAAGGCGGACTCCAGCCGTGACCGTGCCCGTCCAAGCCCCTGGCCAGCCCATCAACCGGAAGATCGCCGAGGAGCTCGGCGTGGGCGAGCGGCAGGTGGCGGTGGCCGTCGACCTGCTGGACGG
>JBOHCO010001825.1:0-1659 GCA_050698895.1 Streptosporangiaceae bacterium | reverse complement strand
CGCTGACGGCGGCCAGCACGGCGGCCAGCACCGCCGGCGCCGGGCGCCGGACGACCGCCGCCGGGGCCGCACCGGGCGGGCCCGGCGCGATGTCGTACTTCGACCTGGCCCGCAAGGACTGCGTCGGCACGGCCCGGAACACCGGGTCCAAGGTCTGGTACACGGTGGCCGAGGGCGTGCTGTCGGACACCTACGAGCCCACGATCGACAACACGAACGTGAGCACGCTCCAGTACGTCGTGACCGACGGGTCCAGCTTCACCGACCTGCAGACCAGGGACATGACCTACACGGTGCAGGCCGACCCGACCGGGATGGCCTGCACGGTGACGGCGACCGACGCCGCGCACGGCTACCGGCTCACCACCACCTACATCACCGACCCGGCCCGCGACACCGTGCTCATGCACACCCGGCTGAGCGCGGTCCCCGGCTCGGGCACCAACGTGGCCGGGCTGCACCTGTACGCGCGGCTGGACGCCCACGTGAACGGCAACGGCGGCGGCGGGACGGCCAACGCGGGCGCCAACTCCGGCGTCATCGACAGCTCGGCCGGTTCTCCGGTGCCGGTGGTGTCCAGCACCAACACGGTCACCGACGCGGCGAACCGGACCTACGCGGTGCCCACCTACATGGCGCTGGCCGCCAGCCGCCCGTCGCCGCAGGCCAGCGTGGGCTACGCGGACACGGCCAGCGACGGCCTGACCCAGCTCGACACCTTCCGCGCGCTGACCACTTACACCTCAGCGCCGGACGGCCACGTCGTGGCCACCGAGGAGCTGACCCCGGCCAGGGACGGCACGGTCACGCTGGCCCTGGGGTTCGGCCGGACCGAAGGCCAGGCCGTGGGGACGGCGGCGGATTCGCTCCAGTCGCCGTTCTTTTCGATCGAACAAAGGTACCTGGGCGGATGGGTCGGATACGACGCCGGCCTGCGTCGGCCGCCGGCCCGGCTGCCCGGTGAGTCGGCCGGGCAGACGCAGCGCCTGGACGGCACCTACTACCTGTCCGCGAACGTGATCAAGGCGAGCGAGGACAAGACGTTCCCCGGCGCCATCGTGGCCTCGCTGGCCAGTCCCTGGGGCCAGTCGGTGCCCGCGGGCACCGAGCAGAACGGCGAGCCCGCCTACTTCGGCTCCTACCGCGAGGTGTTCGCCCGCGACCTGTACGAGGCCTTCACCGGGCTGCTGGTGGACGGTGACCTGGCCACGGCGCGGGCCGCGGTGCGGTTCCTGTTCGACCGTCAGCAACTGGCCAACGGCTCGATGCCGCGCAACTCGCTGCTCAACGGCCAGGCCGCCCCGGACACCGGCGGCCTCCAGCTCGACGAGACGTCCTACCCGATCCTGATGGCGCAGCAAGCTGGGCTGGGCGCGGACGGCAAGGGCGACGCGGAGCTGTGGCGCGACCACATCCGGCCCGCGGCCGACTTCCTGGTCGCCAACGGCCCCTCCGACGGGGTGGAACGCTGGGAGGAGCAGACGGGCTACTCGCCGTCCACGATCGCGGCGGAGATCGCCGGGCTGACCGCGGCATCGGCGATCGCGGCTCGGCAGGGCGACCCGGCCCGGGCCCGGCTGTACCAGGCCACGGCGGACGACTTCCAGCGCAGCATCAAGTCCTGGGCGGTCACCACGACCGGCCCGGACGGGCCGCGGT
>JBOHCO010001824.1:0-2702 GCA_050698895.1 Streptosporangiaceae bacterium | reverse complement strand
GCGGGCGGCCGCGCACTTCCGCCGGGCCGCGGACCTGGTGACCGCGCGGGCCGCAGCCGGCGCATCCCCGGCGCCCGCGAACCAGCCCGGCTGCGTGGTAAGCCGCCCGGCCGGCGTCGCCGGGCTGATGACATCCTGGCGCACGCCGTTCCTCGCGCAGGCCAGGCCTCTCGCGCCCGCCCTGGCGGCGGGCTGCACGGTCGTGCTCAAACCCGATGAGTGGGCACCGCTGCCGGCCATGCTGCTGGCGGAGATCACCGCCGCAGCCGGACTGCCGGCCGGGGTGCTAAACGTCGTGCACGGCTCCCGCCATCACCGGGCGCCCGGCACCCAGGCGCGCGACGGCCTGATTGAACATCCCTCGGTCACCCGGCTATGGTTCGCCGGCGACGCCGCCGACGGACTCCAGGTCACGGCCGATGCCGCCAGCCAGCACAAGCCCCTGCAGCTAGAACTGGCCGGCACTTCGCCCTGCCTCATCTTCGCCGACGCCGACCTCGACCAGGCGGCGGACGCCGTGCTGTTCGGCGCGTTCGCGCTCAACGGCCAGCGCGCCACCGCCACATCCGCCGTCCTGGCCGAGCGACCGGTCTACGACGAGTTGGTCAGCCGCCTGGCCAAGCGGGCGAAACGCATCCGCGTCGGCGCCCCGATCCCTCGACGCAGATCGGGCCGCTGGTCCACGCCGAGCACCACTGCAAGGTCAGCGCCAGCGTGCGGGCCGCGGTCAGGGACGGCGCCCGGATGGCGGCCGGCGGGATGCGGCCACGCGGCCTTCCCGAGGGCAACTACTTCGAGGCGACCGTGCTCTCCGACGTCACGCCTTCCATGCAGATCTTCGCCGAGCACATCTGCGGACCGGTGGTGCGCGTCACGCCATTCGACACCGAGGAGGAAGCGGTCTCCCTGGCCAGCGCCATCCGGGACGCGCCAGCAACCTACATCTGGACCGCGGACCCGCAGCGCGCGCGCCGCATCGCGCCGACCCTCGAGACAGCGGACATCTGGGTCAACGCGCACAACCCGAGCGACCTGCGGGCGCCGTCCGCAGGCCCGGGTCCCAGCCGGCCCGGCGCACCCGAAGGACTCAGCGTCGAGTTCTACCTCCAGTCCCGGACCCTGCATTCCGACCCCGACTAGGGGTTACCGGAATCCAACGAGAGATCACACTGATGCGACGTTCACTTATTGCGTTGATGGCAGTAACCGCCGGTGCCCTGGTGGTCAGCGCCTGCGGCGGAAGCGGCGGCGGAACGGCGGCGGAAGCGGCGGATCTGACCGCTCGGGCGCAACAATCGTGATCGGCGCCACGCTGTCACTGACCGGGTCGCTCAGCGGGCTTGGCCCGCCGGTGGAGGCCGGATACGAGCAGGAGATCGCGGACGTCAACGCGGCGGGTGGCGTCACGGTCGGCGGCCAGAAGGACAAGCTGAAGCTGGTTGTCCTCGACAACGCCAGCGACCCGAGCACGGCCAGCAACCAGGCCCGCGAGCTGGTCCGGCACGACCACGCGGCCGCCCTCCTGGGATCAACCACCTCACTGATCATCACACCGACCGCACTGACAGCCGAGCGGCTGCGGATCCCGTTCGTCACCTCGCTGATGCCGGTTGAAGCGTTCGCCAGCGGTGACAAGGATGGGTGGAAGTACTCCTGGGACTTCTTCTTCGACGAGAAGAAGCAGGCCGCGACGGCGGCTAAGGCGCTGGCGGCGGCTAAGAGCAACAAGAAGGTCGTGCTGTTCACCGACAGCCAGCGGGATTGCGTCGTCGAGCGGCCGCTCTACGAGGCGGCGTTCAAGGCGGCCGGGCTGGATGTGGTCGGCGATTACACCTTCCCGGTGGGCACGACCGACTACTCGTCCTTCATCGCTGACGCCAGGGCCGAGGGAGCCCAGCTGCTGGTCGGCCAGATGACAGCGGCCGATGGCGTGGCGCTGTGGAAGCAGCTGAAGTCGTCCGCCTTCCGCCCGCGGGCCGCCTTCCTGGCCAGCGGGTCCGACGCGGACAACTGGTGGCAGTCGCTCGGCACCGTCGCCCAGGACAGCCTGTCGGAAGCCTTCTGGAGCCCGAGCGAGGCGACCGCCGCTCAGCTGGCCAAGATCACGCCGACCCTCGGAAAGAAATACGCCAGCAGCCCGAATTACCCCGCGGCAGTGGTGGCCTACGCGGCGGCCGAGGTGCTGACCGACGCGATCTCGCGCGCGGGGAGCACGGATCCGGGCAAGCTCAACACCGCTATCGGGCAGAGCCGCGTGCCGACCACAGCTGGGCTCATCACCTTCAACCCCGAAACCCACACCGGTGTCACGCCCTACTACATCACCCAGTGGCAGAACGGACAGCTGGTCCAGGTCCAGCCCGCGGTCTCAGGCGTCACCTACGAGCAGCCCACGGCGGGTCTCGGCTAGCGCCTCACCGGCCGGGCAGTCAGCCGACGGCCGCGTCGGCGCTCGCGGCAATGGCCTGCAGCGATCGCACGGCCAGGCTGGCGTGCAGCAGGCATCCGTCGGCCAGCACGGAGTCGTCGAACCGGGCGAACGCGCTGTGGTTATCGGCTGCGGACTCGTAGTCGTCGTCTGGGCACGCGCCCAGGAACAGGTAGCAGCCGGGCACCCGCTCCAGCACCCGGGAGAAGTCCTCGGCGCCTGCCTCCGGGTTGGGCATCGGCGTGAACCGGTCGGCACCGAAGACGTCGGTGAC
>JBOHCO010001823.1:0-3321 GCA_050698895.1 Streptosporangiaceae bacterium | reverse complement strand
GTGACGTGGCGTCCGGCTGGCCCAGCACGCCGTCGCCCCCGGCCGCCGTGCTGGGCCGGCCGGGCGCCGCGGCCCGCGGCCGCTCCAGCAGCCGGGTGCACATGCGGTCGGCCAGCGCGGCGATCGTCAGCGACGGGTTGGTGCCGACCGGCCCCGGCATCGCGGCGCCGTCGGCGATGTAGAGCCCCGGGTACCCGAACACCTCGCCGTGCGCATCGCACACCCCCGTGCTGCGGTCGCGCCCCATCGGGGCGCCGCCGACCGGGTGCGCGGTGATGACCCGCTTGCGCAGCCACATCGGGTTGTCCACGCACCGCGCGCCGAGCACGGCCGCGACGCGGCGCATGGTCGCCATCACCCGCGCGAAGTACGCCTCGCTGGTGGCCGTCGTCCAGGACAGGTCCAGGCGGTTGCCGCTCAGCCACAGGAGACCGTCAGGCACGTCGCGGCCCATGCCGAGCAGCGGCAGTGAGCCGACCGACAGCGCATCCGTGCCGATGAGGTCGGAAATCTCGGCCGACAGGCCGCTGGTGTCCGGCCTGCGGGCCAGCATGGCCCGCATGCGCTCAAGCGCGAACCGGGCCAGGCGCCGCGTGTCGCCGGGCATGTCGGCCGCCTCCACCAGCCAGTCGACGAAGGCCGGGTAGCCGCCGTCCTCCAGGTACGCGCCCCGCCCCGTCTCGCCCGGCCCGTCATGCTCGTCGCTCAGCCGGATGGCACTGGTGATCACCGGCCCGCGGCTGGCCTCAAGCGGCCGGACGCGGCTGCGGTCCCTGGCCCGGACCAGGAAGCTCAGCACGTCTCCGTTGCTGCTGAAGCGGCTGCCGAGGGCCGAGCTGAGGCGGGGCAGGTACGGGCGGTTGCGCAGGAGCAGGTAGGTGGTGCCGAAGGTGCCCGCGGCCAGCACGAGCCGGTCGCAGGTGATCATCTGCACCGGCGGCGCGGCGGGCGGCCGGCCGGGGTCCTGCGGGTCGTGCCGGACGTAGTCCACCTCGTACCCGCCTGCCTGCCCCGGCTGGATGGCCAGCACCTCGTGCCCGGTCCGCAGGTCCGCGCCATAGTGCCGGGCGGCGGAGAGGTAGTTGTGGTCCAGGGTGTTCTTGGCCCCGACGTTGCAGCCGATGTCGCACTCGCCGCACAGGCGGCAGGTGCTGCGCGGCCGGCCGTGCAGGTTGCCGTAGCTCGGGTCCGCGATCGGCAGCCCCTGACCCGGCGGCGCGCCGGGCGCCGGCGCGAAGCTGACCGCGAGCGGCGGCAGCTGCCAGTTCAGGCCGAGCTCCGCGGCCGCGTCCCGCATCGCGAGCGTCTTGGGCGCCGCGTAGCCGGGCGCGTCCAGCGGGTAGGGGGTCGCGCCGAGCATCCGCTCGACCTCGTCGTAGTGCGGGTCCAGGTCGGCGCGGGTCACCGGCCAGGACTCGTATCCGCCGTTCGGGAGGGGATCGTCCCGCACGAACCAGTGCTCGTCCTTGCGCAGCAGCACGTTCGCGTAGATCAGGGAGCCGCCGCCCAGGCCGCTGGACACCACGGAGTCGCAGCCGCTGAAACGCCAGACGTCATACATGCCGTAGAGCCCGGCGCCGGGGTCCCAGAAGGCCCGGCTCATCTCGGCCGGGGTGCGCGGGAAGCTGCCCGGCGGGTGGGCGTTCCCGCGCTCGAGCAGCACGACCGACAGGCCCGCCCGGGCGAGCCGGCAGGCCGACACCGAGCCGCCGAACCCCGACCCGATCACGACCACGTCGGCATGCTCGCTGGCCGGCCCGGCCGACGCCGTCGTCATGTCAGGCCGCCTGCCGCTTGAGGAACTGGGATATCCGCGGGAACACGTCCAGGTGGGCGTCCTTGCCCACGATGGGGTCCAGGTGCCCGTAGCCGGGTAGGATCTCGAGCTCGTCGTGGCCGGGCGAGATCCGGGCCAGCAGCTCGTGGCAGAAGATGTTCGAGTCGGTGAACACGCGGTTGTGGTCCCCGGTCAGCAGCAGGATCGGCGTATCCACCCGGGCCGCCCGGGCCAGGTAGTCGTCGGGCAGGTCGCGATGGCGCGGGTCGCCGGGGTCGTCCCGCACCGCGTGCCCGGCCCGCACCATCCTGGCCACGTGCCCGAAGTAGTTAAGCCCGCACGAGCTGCACAGGTCGGCCATCCGCTCGTGGGTGACGGACAGCAGGTTGTCGTGCTCGTACATGGCCGGATGACCGCTGCCCCACATGAAGCTGACCATGTGGCACGCGCTGACGCCGCACTCGCGGTGGGCGAGGTTGACCAGGCCGCCGAGCGCCCAGTCACGGGTCAGCACCGGGCTGCTGGCGAAGCGCGGGTCGAGGAACGAGACGCCGAGCAGGTATTCCATCAGCGGCGGCCCGAACCTGAGCTTGACCCGCGACCAGGCCGGCACGCGCGGGGTCAGGGCCACGCTGTTGCAGGTCACGCTGGCCAGGCCGGGCAGCCGGCCGGCGAACAGGCTCATCATGAACGACAGCGACCCGAGGCAGTGCGCGACGACGTGCACCCGGCGGTCCCCGACGTGCCGGCGCAGCTCGCGCAGCGCGGCCGGATGATCGTAGTCGGCGATGTCGTCCAGGGTGTAGCGGTTGGTCTCGCCGTCGTAGGGGAAGCGGTTGCTCATCCGGAAATCAAGCGCCCAGACATCGGTGAACCCGTCGTCCAGCAGGTGGCTGACCAGGTTGCGATGCTCGGGCATGATGAACAGGTCGCTGGAGGACGTCAGGCCGTGGACGAGCAGGACGACATCGTCGCAGGGGGCGCGGCGGAACCGGGTCAGGTTCAGGCCCAGGCCGTCCTCGGTCGCGAACGGATGCACGGACACCTCAGCGTCCGTTACCCCCTCCAGCGTGTACCGCGGGATAGGGCCCGTCATCTGGCCTCCACTTGCCTCACCGCCACTCTCGTCTACAGTGCAGGCTCAGGCGCGCCTCGCGCATCGTGGTAAACACTGACTTAACGGGACCCCGCCGGGATCGCCGGGCCAACCGCGCATTAACAGGGGCCGGGTTACGGACGCTCGTTGATCGCCTTCAGGATCGCGGTCCGGCTGCTGACGCCGAGCTTGGTGAAGATGTGCGCCAGGTGGGTCTCCACCGTCCGCACGCTCACGAACAGCGCCCCCGCGATCTGCTGGTTCGTGTAGCCCTCGCCGACCAGCTTGACCACGTCCAGCTCGCGCTGGGTCAGGCCGTGCGGCCCGGTGCCGCGGCGGGCGGCGGAAACCCGGACGCCGAGCCGGCGCTGCTCGCGCGCGGCGGCGTCGTGCAGCGAGCGCGCGCCGCACGTGGCGAACTGCTCGGCCGCCACGGCCAGCGCGGCGC
>JBOHCO010001822.1:0-4517 GCA_050698895.1 Streptosporangiaceae bacterium | reverse complement strand
GACACGGGCTCGATGTCGAGCACGTAGCGGGGCCGGCCATCGGGGGCCGGCCGACCAATGTTCAGGCCCTTGCGCTGGCCGACGGTGAAGCCGTAGCTCCCGTCGTGCGCGCCCACCACGGCGCCGTCCACATCCACGATCTCCCCCGGAGCCGAGCCGAGGTGGCCGCGCAGGAAATTCCTGGTGTCGCCGTCGGCGATGAAGCACACGTCGTGACTGTCGGGCTTCTCGGCCACGGCCAGGCCGCGCCGGGCGGCCTCCTGGCGGACCTGCCCCTTGGCGGAGTCGCCGAGCGGGAACAGGGCGCGCTCGAGCTGCTGGCTGGTCAGCACGGCCAGGACGTAGGACTGGTCCTTGCCAGGATCGACGCTGCGCAGCAGCCGACGTGGCCCGGCGGCGGGCGGCAGCGGGTCGAGGCGGGCGTAGTGCCCGGTGCAGACGGCGTCGAAGCCGAGGGCCACGGCCCGGTCGAGCACGGCGGCGAACTTGATCTTCTCGTTGCAGCGCAGGCAGGGGTTGGGGGTGTTGCCGCGGGCGTACTCATCGACGAAGTCGCGGACGACGTCGTCGTGGAAGCGCTCGGCCATGTCCCAGACGTAGAAGGGGATGCCGATGACGTCGGCGGCGCGCCGGGCGTCGCGGGCGTCTTCGAGGGTGCAGCAGCCGCGGGCGCCGGTCCGGTAGGACTGGGGGTTGCTGGACAGGGCCAGGTGCACGCCGGTGACGTCGTGACCGGCCTCGGCGGCGCGGGCAGCGGCCACGGCGGAGTCGACGCCGCCGGACATGGCGGCCAGTACGCGCAGGGTAGTCATGGTCCTCTTAGCGTATGCGCCTCGGGCCGCCGCACCTTCCACCTTCATGATCCCGGATACCCGTCAGCGCTATGTGCTGACGGGTATCCGGGATCACGGGCCCGGGTATTCCGGCGGGACCAGAAACCGGGATCCGGGCAGGCCAGCCCAGGACAGCGTGACGGCTCAGTACCTGCGAGACCACCTGGAGCGGCGGCGTGGTCAGCGGGCAGCGGCGCGGCGGGCGCGTTCGACGGCCTCGCCGATGACGGCGCCGAGGGCGTCGATGTCGGCCTGGGTGGTGGAGTGACCGAGAGAGAACCGCAGGGAACCGCGGGCGCGGCCCTCGTCGGTGCCCATGGCCAGCAGGACATGGCTGGGCTGGGCGACGCCGGCGGTGCAGGCGGAGCCGGTGGAGCAGGCGATGCCCCTGGCATCCAGCAGCATGAGCAGCGCGTCGCCCTCGCAGCCGGGGAACGAGAAGTGGGCGTTGCCGGGGAGGCGGTCGGGGCCGGGCGGCGCGCCGTTGAGCACGGCGTCGGGGACGGCCGCCGTGACCTGGGCGATCAGGTCATCGCGGAGGGCGGCAAGGCGCTTGGCCTCGTCGGCGCGGCGCTGGGCGGCGAGGTCGGCGGCCACGGCGAAGGCGCGGATGGCGGGAGCGTCGAGGGTCCCGGAGCGGACGTCGCGCTCCTGGCCGCCGCCGTGCAGGACGGGCACGGGGTCGACGCCCTTGGCCAGGAGCAGGGCCCCGACGCCGACGGGGCCGCCGATCTTGTGGGCGGTGATGGTCAGGCCGGTGGCACCGCTGGCGGCGAGGTCGACGCGGAGCTGGCCGGCGGCCTGGACGGCGTCGGAGTGGAACGGGATCTGGTACTCGCGGGCGATCCGGGCCAGCTCGGCGACGGGCTGGATGGTGCCGACCTCGTTGTTGGCCCACATGACGCTGATCAGCGCGACGGTCTCGGGCTCGCCGCGCTCGATGGCGGCGCGGAGCTGGTCGGGGCTCACCCGGCCGGTCGGCTCGACGGGCAGCCAGTCGGGGTCGGCGCCCTCGTGCTGGGCGAGCCAGTGCACGCTGTCGAGCACGGCGTGGTGCTCGGTCTCGGGGACGAGCACGCGGCGCCGGCCGGACGCGGCGCCGCGGCGGGCCCAGAACAGGCCCTTGATGGCCAGGTTGTCAGCCTCGGTGCCGCCGCTGGTGAACACGACCTCGCTGGGCCGGGCGCCGTAGATCTCGGCCAGCTGCTCCCTGGCCTCCTCCACGACGCGGCGCGCCCGGCGCCCGGCGTTGTGCAGCGAGGAGGGGTTGCCAAGCTGGCTGAGCTCCTCGGTCATGGCGGCCAGGGCCTCGGGCAGCATGAGGCTGGTGGCCGCATGGTCGAGGTACACGAGGCCGCCGGAGACGGTCACGCCGTCGGAATTTGCCATGATGTCACCAGGGTAGTCGCGATCGGGCGTCACTGCTGATCACGCCCGCCGGGCAGGCTCGGCGGGCGCGATGTGGCGCAAGCGTCAGCCCTGAGCGCGCTTCTCGATCTCCTCGGTGAGCTGCGGGACGACCTTGAACAGGTCGCCCACGACGCCGAAGTCGGCCAGCTCGAAGATCGGCGCCTCGGGGTCCTTGTTGATGACCATGATCGTCTTGGCCGTCTGCATGCCGGCCCGGTGCTGGATGGCACCGGAGATCCCGCAGGCCACGTACAGCTGCGGGGACACGGTCTTGCCGGTCTGGCCGACCTGGAACTGGTGCGGGTACCAGCCGGCGTCGGTGGCGGCGCGGGAGGCGCCGACGGCGGCGCCGAGGGAGTCGGCCAGCTTCTCGATCAGGGCGAAGTTCTCGCCCGCGCCGACGCCGCGGCCGCCGGAGACGACGATGGCGGCCTCGGTGAGCTCCGGGCGCTCGCCGCGCTCCTGCTCGACGCGACCGGTAATGCGCGCGCCCTTGGCCGCCTCGCTGACGGTGATGGCGACGGGCACCACCTCGGCGGCCCCGCCCGCCTCCCCTGCCCCCTTCACGGGCTCGGCGGCGACGGAGTTGGGCCGGACGGCGATGATGGGCGTGCCGGTGCGCACCTTGGCGTGCACGGTGATGCCGCCGCCGAAGATGGACTGCTCGCCGACCAGGTCCTCGCCCAGGGCAGTGACGTCGGTGAGGATGCCGGAGCCGGTCTTGACCGCTAGCCGGGCGGCGACCTCGCGGCCCTCGGCGGTGGCGGCCACCAGCACGGCGGCCGGCGACTGCTCTGAGACGAGCTGGGCCAGCAGCTCGGCCTTGGGCGCAACGACGTAATCGTCGAGGTCCTTGTCGTCGGCGACGTAGACCTTCGCGGCCCCGAACTCGGCCAGCCGGGCCCGGCCGCCCTCCGCCCCGGAGCCGGCCCACACCGCGGAAGCCTCGCCGTAAGCCCGGGCCGCCGTCAGCAGCTCGCCAGTGACCTTCTTGACCGTCTCGCCATCGTGCTCGACGAGGACCAGGATCTCAGCCATGTACCGGGGGTCCTTCCGCTCAGACAAACTTGCGCGAGGCCAGGAACTCAGCCGCCCTGGCGCCGCCGTCGCCCTCATCGGTCACGATGGTGCCGGCCTGCCGGGGCGGCCGCCTGGCGAAGTCGACGACCTCGGTGCTGCTGGCGGCCAGGCCGGCCTGGGCGGCGTCCAGCTCGAGGTCGGCCAGGGTGAGCGTCTCCACCGGCTTCTTCTTGGCCGCCATGATCCCCTTGAACGACGGGTAGCGCGGCTCGTTGATCTTCTCGACCACGCTCACGACGGCGGGCAGGCGGCCCTCGACGGTGTCGTAGCCGTAGTCCGCCTGGCGGTTGATGCTGATCGTGGTGCCGTCGGTCTCGACCTTGCTGGCGTAGGACAGCTGCGGCACGCCCAGCCGCTCGGCGAGCATGGCCGCCATCACGCCCATCCGGGCGTCGGTGGACTCCGAGCCCAGGATGACCAGGTCGAACCCGATGCGGCCGAGCACCTTGGCGATCACCTCGGAGGTGATCAGGGCGTCGGAGCCGTGCAGCCCCTCGTCGCTGACGTGGACGGCCTTGTCCGCGCCCATGGACAGGGCCTTGCGGATGGACTCGGCGGCGCGCTCTGGACCGACGGACAGGATCGTGACCTCGCCGCCGTTGGCCTCGGTGAGGCGCAGGCCCTCCTCGATCGCGTACTCGTCGAGCTCGTTGATCAGCCCGTCCGCGGCCTCGCGGTCCAGCGTGCTGTCCGCGGGCCGCAGCGTCCGCTCGGTATAGGTGTCGGGGACCTGCTTGACACAGACGACGATGTTCATGATCGGCGGCCGACCTCCCTCTGCCAACTGCTGTGAGCGTAAAGCCTGCCAAACGAGCCAGGCCGGTCCGGCACCCGGGTGCCGGGCCGGCCTAGCCACAGGCCATGTTACTGGCTAGTAGCAAGTGCCCTGGCCTCGGCGGCCTCGACCACGTTGGCCAGCAGCATGGCCCGGGTCATGGGCCCGACGCCACCGGGCATCGGGGCCAGGTAGCCTGCCACCTCGGCCACGGCCGGGTCGACGTC
Organism: Streptosporangiaceae bacterium; assembly: GCA_050698895.1. Taxonomy (GTDB): domain Bacteria; phylum Actinomycetota; class Actinomycetes; order Streptosporangiales; family Streptosporangiaceae; genus DASUBV01. The sequence continues at coordinate 192 of JBOHCO010001822.1, read as the reverse complement.
CCCGACCAGGCCCGCCTCGGTGCGGCTGATGCCCACGTCGAGCACGGCCGCGCCCGGCGCGACCATGTCGGCGGTCAGCAGTCCGGGGCGGCCGGCCGCGACGACGACGATGTCGGCCGCCCTGGTGTGGGCGGCCAGGTCCCTGGTGCCGGTGTGGCACAGGGTCACGGTGGCGTTCTCGCTGCGCCGGGT
>JBOHCO010001821.1:0-4024 GCA_050698895.1 Streptosporangiaceae bacterium | reverse complement strand
CGGGCCACCGCGAGGCCGCTGGTCGCGAAGGCGGCACCGGGCGCGAAGCGGGCCCGGCCGGCCGAGAAGACCGGCATCGTGCCGGGCACGGTGATCGCGGCGCTGGCCGGGCCGTCGGTCACCGGGGGCCGGCTGCAGCGCGGCGGCACGCTGCTGGCGCCGAGGACCTCGAGCCCGGTGGTCAACGGCGCGCTGCGGAAGCTGGGCGCCACCTCGATACAGCCGTTGTTTCGGAATATCTCGCCGGTCACCGCGCAGGCGCTGACCCGGGCGGCGCGGCAGCGGCTCGGCCGCGGCGCGGTTGACCTGGGCGGCATCGTCCTGGTCCACGTCAGCCGGGCCAGCGCGATCTCGGCGGCCCGGGTCCTCGCGGCGACGAGCGGCATCTCGTTCGCGGAGCCGGACCGGTACGTGCAGACCATGATCACCGGCGGCCGGGTGCTGACCTCGGGCGCGAGGACGGCGCCGCTGCGGGCCGCGGACGTCCGGGCGGTCACGCCGGGATCCGCGCTGCTGCCGGCCAACTACGGGCTCGAGTCGTCGCTGGACAGCTACCTGAACGCGCAGGGGGTCGACGTGGGCGGCGCCTACGCCACCCTGCGGCAGAAGTACGGCCAGCTTCCGGGCACCGGGGAGACGATCACGAACGTCTCGGTGGGCGACCTCACCGACGCGTCGATGCACGACGCCGAGGTCCAGGTGTACGGCCCGGACACGATCCTGCGCGGCGGGCAGCGCTATCTCGACCTGCCGACGATGTCGCTCATCCCGGCCTACGTGGCCGAGCCGGACGGCTCGCTGAGCGGCACGGCGGCGGTCGAGGGCAGCGGGGACCCGGTGCTCGGCGAGATCGGGCTGGACTTCAGCGTGATGGCGCCGCGGCCGGACGGCGACCAGCGGGCCGGCGACACCGGGTCGGGCCTGACCGACCTGCTCGGCATCGCGCCCGGCGCGAGGTACCGCCTGGTGGTCCCGGCCACGCCGACGACGGGCGAGATCGCCCAGGCGTTCGTGGCCGCCGCCGCGCAGCAGTCGCGGCCCGACGTGATCACCGCGAGCCTGGGCTTCGGGACCGACGTCCAGGGCTTCCCCGGCCGGTACCTCGAGGACGACCCGCTGATGGAATCGGTCATCGCCGGGATCGTGCAGCACTACGGCATCACCGTGGTGGACTCGGCCAACGACGGCACCCGCCTGTTCACGCCGACGGCCATCGGGCCGGACGGCGGGGCCACGCCGACCAACCTCGCGCGCACGGCAGCCCAGGTGACCAGCCTGGGCGACGACGAGTTCTCCACCACGCCGAGCCAGGTCTTCGACAGCGGCTCCATCGACGCCGGCGCGACCACGACCGACGACGCGCTGGCCATCCCGCCGCAGGACGGCGACGGCGCCTGGCGCAACCCGACCTACGCCGAGACCCGCACCGACGGCAGCGGCAACTTCGCCAGCGGCTGGGGCCAGCGGCTGACCCTGTCGGCGCCCGGCGACAACATCCCCGCGTTCGAGCACTCCGGCCCCGACGCCGACTCCGTGGCCGTGGTGCTGAACGGCGGCACGTCGGCGGCCGCGCCGGAGATCGCCGCCGCCGCCGCGGACGTCCTGCAGGCCGCGCGGCTCACCCGCCAGCGGTACGGCCCGGCCCAGGTGATCAGGGTGCTGCGGCAGGCCGGGCGCAGGGTCGCGACGGCGCCCCAGGCCGACCAGCCGCTGAAGGTCGGCCCGCAGATCGACGTCACCGCGGCGGTGGACGCCGTGCTCCGGGCGGGTCACGCCGCGCTGCCGGCGACCAGGATCGTCCGGCTGTCGGTGGCGCACCGGGTCGACATTGACGCCACGGGCGCCGAGTTCACCGAGTACACCGACCCCGGCCAGATCGACCTGCAGGACCCGACCTCCGGGTCGGTCCGGGGCATGACCGGCGCGGGCGCGACCGGGCCGGTGACCTTCGCGGCCGACATCACCGGGCCGCGCGGGGACCGCTACGCCCTGGTCGCCGGCCACCGGACGTTCACCAGTGCCTCGGGCTACGTGCGGGTCACGCCCGCGGAGCTGCTGGCCGTGGCGGGCCAGCCGCTCACGTCCACGTCCAGCCGCACCGTCACGGTCACCTACCAGGTGCGGCAGGGCCACCGCGTGCTCGCCCAGGCCGGCGACCAGCTGACCATCGGGCCGTACGACGGCACGTCCAGCTTCGCCCCGGCCCCGGCGCTGCCCCGGGTCATCGCCTCGGGCCGGCCGGTCACGGTGTCCTACGACCTGGCCGGCGTGACCACGGTCAGCGACCCCGAGCTCGTCGTCTCGACGGTCGGCCACTGGAACCCGACGCTGGGACCGGTGTTCAACGCCGCGTACTCGGTACCGCTGTCCGGGCTGACCGGCACGGTGACGCTGCCCGCGAAGGCGTTCGGCGACGGCGGCGGGATCTACGGCGTCGGCATCGAGCAGGACAGCGACAGCGGGGTCTACGGAACGTTCGCCCCGGTCCGGGTGACCGGCTTCCCGGCCCGGCTCGCCGCGCTCGCGCGCCCGCCGGCGCCGCTGCTGGCCGGGGATGGCACCGCGCCGGGCCACGGCGCCACGGTCAGCCGGGCTCACCCGGACTTCCGGCTGGACTGGAACGCCGGGCGGCGGGCGGCCGGGGCCATCCTGGAGATCTCCGCCCCGGCCCCGACGGTCGACGGCTCCTCCAACACCTTCGGCAACCCGAACGGGACGCAGCGCGACCGGGACGGCTTCGACGCCGGCTCAGTGGTGTACAAGAGGCTGCCCCGGGCGGGGTCGCGGACGTTCAGCGCGCTCCGGCTGGGGCTGGCCACCTCGCTCAGCTACGACGTGCGGATCCTGCCGGTCAGCCGGTCGGGCGCCGTCGCCGGGCAGGCCTCCCCGACGTCGCTGCTGACCGTGAACGACGGCCTGGCGCCGGACGGCGACGTCGTGGACAACTTCGCCATGGCCGGGGCGAACTCGGTGGTCTCGATCGTCGGCGCCGACGGCGCGCAGGTCGTGCGCTACATCCCGGCGACCGGGACCTACGGCTCGGTCATCGCGTCCGACGACTCGGGCGGCCAGTTCTACGTGTTCGGCGTCGACCCGGCCGCCCATACCGTGCTGGTCGACGACGTCCAGACGGCCAGCGACGGCAGCACCACGGATGACGTGGAGCTGTTCGGCACCTTGACCGGCGCGCTGGTCGGGACCCCGGACCTGTCCGGGTACACGCTCAAGGGCGGCCTGGTCGACGCCGCGCACCACCGCGCCGACCTGCTCGCCGACGACCAGTCGTCGGGTGACGACACCGTCATCGCGGTCAGCATGACCACCGGTGCGGTCAGCACGGCGACCGACGCGGACGCAGCGACGGCGCGCCCCGGCTCGCTCCGCAACCTGGCCGTCGACGACGCCACCGGCGAGGTGTACGCCACCGCCGGACCGGGGTCGCCGATCTGCCTGGGCAGCGGAACCGCCCTGGCCGAGGTGGACCCGGCCGCCGGCACGGCGACGGTCACCACGGGCGGCACCGCCTGCGATGACGACCTGGCGGTCGACTCCGCGGCCGGCAACCTGATCTCGGCCAACTACCGGTCGGTGTCGATCAACTTCGCGGGCTCCAGCTCGCTGGTGGTCATGCCCGAGGCGAAGCCGTCGGCCGACTCCGTCTACCCGCTGCGCACCGGTGCGCCGCTGGAGCTGGCCGCCGACCCGGTGCGCCACCTGGCCCTGGTCCTGTACGCGCTGCCCGCCGGGCCGGCCAAGTTCGGCGCCCCGGGCGGGATCGCGGTGACCGACAGCAACGCCATGTCGGTGATCGACGTCGTCGACACCAGCACCGGGCACATCGTCAGGACGATCGGCGACTTCAGCGCCGGGTCCGTCGACGGCTACCCGTTCGGGGGTGGCGGGATCCAGCTCAGCCCGGCCACCCGGACCGGGTACATGTTCGCCCCCGGCGACAGCCAGGTCCAGCAGTTCTCCTACTAGTCGCCGGCCTGCTTCAGGTGCCGGTCCAGGAAGGCGATGATCC
>JBOHCO010001820.1:0-2978 GCA_050698895.1 Streptosporangiaceae bacterium | reverse complement strand
CTGCAGAGCCGCGATCATGCCCGGCTGAAGGCGATCGCGGACCTGATCCGCCCCGGCGCGGTGTTCGCCGATAACGCCGGTCCCTTCGGCCCGGCACTCGACGCGCTCGGCGCCGTCCCGGCGATCGTGTCAAGCGGGACCAGGCCGGGTGCCGAGCCGCTGGCCGCGCTGCTCGCTACCGAGCCCGGCACCGAAGTCAAGGCGGCGTTCGCCGCCCTCGGGCCGGGCGCGGTCGCGAAGATCCTGTTCACCTCCGGGTCGACGTGCACGCCGAAGGGCGTGCTCAACACCCACCGGATGCTGGCCGCCAACCAGCAGATGATCTCCCAGGTGTGGCCGTTCCTGGCCGCCGAGCGCCCGGTGATCGTGGACTGGCTGCCGTGGAGCCACACCTTCGGCGGCAACCACAACGTGAACATGATGATCACTGCGGGCGGCACGGTCTACGTGGACGCGGGCCGGCCCGCGGCCGGCCTGTTCGCGCAGACGATCGAGAACCTGGCCGACGTGCCGCCGACCGTGTACTTCAACGTCCCGGCCGGGTACGCGCAGCTGGTGCCCGCGCTGGAGGCCGACCCGGCCTTCGCGGCGTGCTTCTTCTCCCGGCTGCGGCTGATGTTCAACGCCGCCGCCGCGCTGCCCGCCGACCTGCGCGCCCGGCTGGCCGCCCTGGCCCAGCAGGTCACGGGCCACCCGATCCCGGTCACCGCGTCCTGGGGCGCCACCGAGACCGGGCCCGCGGTGACGGCGGCGCACTACGACTTCGCCGACGCCCGGTGCATCGGGGTGCCGCTGCCCGGCGCGGAGGTGAAGCTGGTCCCGGCCGAGGACGGCTACGAGATCCGGGCCCGCGGGCCGATGGTCACGCCGGGCTACCTCGGCCGGCCCGACCTGACCGCGCAGGCCCTCGACCCCGGCGGGTTCTACCGCTCCGGCGACGCGGCCGCGCCGGCCGACCCGGCCGACCCCGACGCCGGCCTGGTCTTCCGGGGCCGGATCGCCGAGGACTTCAAGCTCACTACCGGCACGTTCGTCCGGGTGGGCGCGGTGCGGGCGGCGCTGCTGTCCGCCGCGCCGGTCCTGGCCGACGCGGTGATCACGGGCGAGAATCGAGAACAGGCGGGTGCCCTGGCCTGGCTGAACCCTGTGGAGGCCAGCCGGGTCCTGGGTGAGCTGCCGTCACCGGAAGGCGAGCTGATCAGCCACCCGGCCCTGGGCGAACTGCTGGCCGCGGCGCTGGCCGGGCACAACCAGGCGGTCGGCTCCGCGGCCCGGGTCGAGCGGCTGCTGATCATGGCCCGCCCCGCCGACCTGGACGCGGGGGAGATCACCGACAAGGGCTACGTCAACCAGCGCCGGGTCCTGGACCGCCGGGCCGGCCTGGTCGACCTGCTGTACGCCGACCCGGTCACCGACGGGGTCATCGTGGCCGCGAGCACCGCCTAGAGTGACGCGGTGATCCCCTTCGAGCCCGGCGGCCCCGTGCTGGTCACCGACGGCGGCCTGGCCACCGAGCTGGAGGCGCGCGGGCATGACCTGTCCGACGCGCTGTGGTCGGCGCGGCTGCTGATGGACGCGCCCGGCGAGATCACCGCCGCGCACCTGGCCTTCTTCCGGGCCGGAGCGGTGATCGCCACCACCGCCAGCTACCAGGCCTCGTTCGACGGGTTCGCGGCCCGCGGCCTGGACCGGGCCCAGGCCACGGCGCTGATGCGCCGCAGCGTCGAGCTGGCCGGGCAGGCCCGGGCCGAGCTGGCCGGCGACGGCGTGACCCGCTGGGTCGCGGCGTCGGTCGGCCCCTACGGCGCGGCGCTGGCCGACGGTTCTGAGTACCGGGGCCGGTACGGGCTGAGCGTGGCCGAGCTGACCGCCTGGCACCGGCCCCGGCTGGAAGTGCTGGCCCAGGCCGGTCCCGACGTTCTGGCCCTGGAGACGGTCCCGGACGCCGACGAGGCCGAGGCGCTGCTGACCGCGATCGCCGGGCTGGGCCTCCCGGCCTGGCTGACCTACAGCATCGACGGCGAGCGCACCCGGGCCGGGCAGCCCCTCGCGGAGGCGTTCGCGGTGGCCGCCGGCGCGCCCGAGGTGGTGGCGGTGGGCGTCAACTGCTGCGCCCCGGCCGACGTCCCCGGCGCCATCGCGACGGCCGCCGCGGTCACCGGCAAGCCGGTGATCGTGTACCCGAACAGCGGCGAGGACTGGGACGCCGGGCGGCGGGCCTGGGCCGGCCGGTCCCGGTACGCCGCCGGGCAGTCCGGGCAGTGGCTGGCCGCCGGGGCGAGCATCATCGGCGGCTGCTGCCGGGTGAGCCCGGCCGACATCGCCGAGATCGCCGAGATCGCAGCCGCCGCGGCCTAGCTCCCGCGCACGCGAACCTCTCCTGTCTCGCGAGCAGCGCGGGTCGGGGCTGGGGATGGCGCTGATCAGCGCGGCCGCGTAACGGGCTACGGTCAGGTCATGGGAGACGATCAGGCAGCCGAGGTGGTGCCACGCCCGGAGGTCGCGCATCAGGTTCAGGAACTACTGACTCCGCCGGCCCGGCGGCTGGCCGGCGGGCGGCTGTTCGCCGCGCTCGTCCTGGACATGGACGGGCTGATGCTCGACACCGAGATCGCCGAGTTCCGGGCCTGGCGGCGGGCGGCCGAGGACTTCGGCTGGTCGATCTCGCCCGAGCAGTACGTCGAGCTGGTGGGCCGGGCCCACCCGGACGCCTGGGCCATCCTGACCGGGTGGTGGGCCGAGCGCCCGGCCGGGCGCGGCCGCCTGGCCGAGGTACGCGACCGCGCGGCTGCCTACGGCCAGGACGAGATCGTCGAGGTCAAGCCGGGGCTGACCGACTTGCTGGACTGGGCGCGGGACGAGCGGATGCCGGTCGGCGTGGCCAGCTCGAGCGCGCGGGCCACGGTCCTGGCCCGGCTGGGGGAGGCCGGGGTGCTCGATCGCGTCGGGCCGGTCACCGGGGGCGATGAGGTGGCCCA
>JBOHCO010001819.1:0-4123 GCA_050698895.1 Streptosporangiaceae bacterium | reverse complement strand
CGCCGGTGTTTATCTTCGCTAAATCGCTCATCGGGGGAAGGAACACCGATTATGAAACGTGTGTCGATTATCGCCGCGCTGGGGGTTGTCGGCTATTTAGCCGTGCTGCCGCAATCCGGCTCGCTGGCCGCGACCAGCCCGGTCAGCTTTCACCTCACCGCCGGGCATGTCACCCGGCTGGTCAGGTCCTCGCGCGGGGTCGCGGGCCTGCCCACGGTCAAGCCGGCCCGCTCCGCGCACGCCCTGGCGCTGCCGTTCCGGTCGCCACTGGGGCACGCCAAGCCCACCTTGGCCGGTAAGCGAACCCCCGGCGCCAGCCCGGCCAAGCTCAGCGCGCCCGCGCCGAGCCGCAGCGCCGGCCGACGGCCGGCACCCGGCGCGCACGCCTTCAACGGGCTCAGCGACAATGACTCCTTCCGCCTGAACGGCTCGCCGGTCACTCCGCCCGACCAGGGCCTGTGCGTCGGCCGCGACGCAGGCCTGCGCGGCGGCCCGGAGGCCGTCTGGGAGCCGATCAACCTCGCGGCCAGGGAGACCACGGTGACCGGCCGGCGGCTGCGACCCGACGTCAGCCTGGCCACGCTGTTCCACGACCCGTTCGCCACCGGCGATGTCCGCTGCCTGTACGACCCGGCCACGCGGAGCTTCTACTTCACCGAGATCGGGTACCCGGTCCAGACCGGACCCGCGGCCGACGGCAACAACACCACCGCCGACGTCGTGGTGATGAACGCCCGCGGCGTCGCGGCCTACCAGTTCGACACCTCGCTCGGCGGGACCTGCTTCGGGGACCAGCCCAAGACCGGGTTCGACAACAACGCGCTGGTCATCTCGACCGACGAGTACTGCGGCCCGACCGAGTCCGACTACGAGGGCGCAATCGTCCTGGCCATTTCCAAGTCCCAGCTGGCGGCGGAGGCCCGGCAGGTCAACGACGCGGTGCTCGGGCCGGTCTCGCTGTCCGGCCTGCCGATCACCGGCCTGGACCCGGCCATCGGGACCGGCACCGGCAGCGAGTACCTGGTGAACTCGTTCCCGTTCCAGCTCAACGGCGACAACAACCCGGCCGCCAACACGCTGGGCCTGTGGACGCTCAGCAACGACGCCTCGATCACCAACGGGCGCGGCTCACCGGTGCTTACCGGCCGGCTGATCCCCAGCGAGCAGTACGCGTTCCCGCTGCCCGCGGCCAGTACCGGTGACGGCTCGACCCACATCTTCCAGAACACCGTCATCACCTCGGAGCGGTACCTCAACCCGGATGACGACCGGATCAGCGACCCGGTCAACGTGACCTGGACGCGCGGCGGGATCCGGCTGTGGACCGCCCTGGACAGCGCGGTCCGGCCACAGGGCGACCGCGCCGACCGCGACGGGGCAGCCTGGTTCTCCATCGACCCCGTCCGGCAGCGGGTCACCAGCCAGGGCTACGTCGCGGCCAGCAACGCGTACCTGCTCTACCCGGCCGTGCTGGCGCCGCGGTTCGGGCGGCCCGCGATGGTGTTCACCGTCACCGGCGACCACATCAACCCGGCCGCGGCCTTCACCACGCTGGGCAGCAACACGATCCGCATCGTGGCGCTGGGCTCGGGTCCGCACGAGAGCTTCTCCGACGCGCCGCCGTTCAACCAGGCACGCTGGGGGGACTACTCGTTCGCGGCCGCCGATCCGGATGGGCGAGGCATCTGGCTGGCCACCGAGTACATCCCGCCGGCGCCGTTCCAGAACGGCTTCGACAACTGGGGCACCTACGTGTTCGAGGTCCCTGGCCTGCTCGGGCACGGGTAACCGCTCGGGCCAACCGGCCGGGCGCGGCCCGGCGCGGCAACTCGCCGCGCCGGGCCGCGCTACCTCACCGGGCCGTAAGACGGGGGCGCGGCGCCCGGCTGGGTGGCCCAGTTGGTAGCGGGGCTGGTGCCCAGCACGAAGCGCAGGGTCCCGCCGTCGGCGAGGGCCTGAGCTGGTGCGCGGGCACGGTTCCAGGGCTGACCGTGCCATGTTGCGGATTCCACGTAGGGTGCGCCCGGGTAGGCGCCCGCGCCAAGGACGGTGAGCACCCGGCCGGATGGCAGGCTGATGACTGAGCGGGGGAACACGGGCGAGCCGAGGGCCAGGTCGGGGGTGCCCGGGGTCATCGGGTACAGGCCGAGAGCGGCCCAGACGTACCAGGCGCTGAGGCCGCCGAGGTCGTCGTTGCCGTCGCCGTCACCGTCGGGGGTGTCGGTCCACAGCTCGTCCTCGGCCTGGCGGACCGTGGCCTCGGTCTGCGCGGGCTGGCCGATGTAGTCGTACTCCCAGGGCAGCTCGAGGCTGGGCTCGTTGCCGAGCCAGGCGTCGCCGCCGGCCCCGGTGATGTTGTCCAGCACGATGTTCAGGTAGTCCGACATGGCCTCCCGGCCGCCCTTGGCCTGGGTCAGGCCGGCCAGGTTGAACGGCACCATGCCGGTGTAGACGAGCGAGTCGGCCTCGACGAACCCGGACGTGCTGCGCGGCTCGAAACCGGGCTCCCAGCTCCCGTCCAGGCCGCGGCGCTGGTCCAGGTGGCTAACCGGGTTGAGCACGTTGCGCCAGTCCTGAGCCCGGGCCAGGAACCTGGCCTGCGCGGCGTGCTGGCCGAGCGCCCCGGCCAGGGCCGAGATGGCGAAGTCGTCGGTGTCGTACTCCAGCGTGGTGGAGATCGGCTCGTAGTAGTTGCAGCAGCCGTAGTCGCCCCCGACCGGCACGAAGCCGAGCTGCTCCAGGTAGCTGAGGCCGGGGCGGGCCGGGCCGGGGCGGGTCGCCTCGGTCATCATGTCCGCGAGCGCGGTGCGGACGTCGAAGTGGCGCGCGCCGAAGGCATAGTAGTCGGCCAGGACCGGGTCGGCCGGGTCGCCGACCATGAAGTAGGTCTCGGCGTTGTTCTGCATCCACTTGGGCAGCGTGCCGCCCTGGGCATAGTCGTCGAGCATCGACTGGGCGGCGTCGCTGGCCGCATCCGGGTCGACCAGCGCCTCGAGCTGGGCCTGGGCCCGGTAGATGTCCCAGCCGGAGAAGTTGGTGTAGAACGCGGCGTGGCCGGGGTCGACGGAGTGCACCTTGCCGTCCACGCCCAGATACTGACGGTTGTCGTCGCTGAACACGCTGGGGTACAGCAGCGAGTGGTACAGCGCGGTGTAGAAGACGGCCTGCTGGGCGGCCGAGCCGCCGCCGATCCGGACCCGGCCGAGCAGCGCGTTCCACGCCGCGGTGGCCCGGTCGCGGATGGCGGTGAAGCTCCAGCCGGGGTCCTCATCGGCCAGGTTGAGCCGGGCGTTGGCCGCCGAGACGTAGGAGATCCCGGCCTTGGCCAGCAGCCGCCCCCCGCCGGCGCCGAAGTTGAGCGTCTCCGTGGCCGGCCCGCCCCCGGCCTGGCCGTCGCTGGTCACCCCGGTGAACGGGCGGCTGAACCGCATGTCGAAGTGGATCGTGTACTGGTTCCCGGCTCCGCAGAAGTCGCCCGAGGTGGCCGAGCCCTCGATCTCGGTGTGGCTCACCACCGTGAAGCTGGTGGCCAGGACCTGGCGCTGGCTGCCCGCCAGCCGCAGGACCAGGCCGGCCGGCGCGCCCGCCGGGAAGCTGAAGTCGGCCAGGCCGGTCCTGGTGGTGCCGGTCAGCTCGGTGGTGACGCCGTTGGCCAGGGCGACCCGGTAGTAGCCGGCGCTGGCCGCCTCGTTCGCGTGCGAGAACGAGTCGGACGCGGCGGACGCGGCTGTGGTGAGCGCGGCCGCGCCCACCACCGGCAGCACCGGGATGTCGCCCGCCGAGCGGCAGCCCGGCCCGCCCAGGTGGGTCAGGCTGAAGCCGGTGATGGCCGAGTCGCCGTAGGCGTAGCCGCCGCCGTCGGGCCGGGACACCGTGTCCGGGCTCCACTGGACCATGCCGAACGGCGTGTCGGCGCCGGGGAAGTCGTTGCCGTCGTTGGCCGTCCCGATGAACGGGTTGACCTCGGCCGCCGGGTCGGGCACCAGCGCCGCGTTAGCGGGGTCCGCGGTCGCGAGCGCCCCCGGCAGGATCGCGGCGGCCAGCAGGGCGGCCATCGCGGCCACCGTGACCAGGCGCTCCCGAACCGCCGAAGCTGCCATGGCGCCACTCCCCGAAAAGCCGT
>JBOHCO010001818.1:0-5491 GCA_050698895.1 Streptosporangiaceae bacterium | reverse complement strand
GGCCTGGCACTGGGTGGACCCGGTCGCGGGCGCGGCCGCCGCGGCCCGTGCGCTGCGCCCGGCCGGGCGGCTGGCGCTGTTCTGGAACGCCTTCCAGCCGCCGCCGGACCTGGCCCGGGCCTTCGCCGCGGCGCTGTGGGGGGCCCTGCCCGACTCGCCGTTCCGGATGCCCGCGCAGGCGTCGGCCGCGGACGTGTACCTGGCCGGGTTCGGCAAGGTGGCGGACGGGCTGCGGGCGGCGGGCGGGTTCGGCGACCCGGAGCGGTGGCGGTTCGAGTGGGAGTGGACCTACACCCGGGACGCCTGGCTGGACCAGATGCCGACCACGGGGCTGCTGACCACCGCCCGGCCGGAGGCGGTGGCGGAGGTGCTGGCCGAGGCCGGGGCGGCGATCGACGCGGCGGGGGGCGGCTTCGTCGCGCAGTACACGACCGTGGTGCTCACCGCGGTCCGAACCGACACGGTCCAGGCCGACACGGACCAGGCCGACAGGGACCGGGCCGGCTAGCAGGCCCCGCCCGGGTCACGAGTAAGCCAGCAGCTCCGCCACCGAGGCGTCGGCGAGCTGATAGCGGATCACCCGGCCGTCCCGCTCGGTGCTGACGGCCCGGGCGGCGCGCAGGTAGCGCAGGGTCTGGGAGACCGTCGCGTCGTTGATGCCGGTCGCCGCGGCCAGGTCGGAGACGCTGATCGGCCCGGCGGCCTGAATGCAGGTCAGGATGGTCAGCCGGGTCGGGTCGGCCAGGATGGCGAACCGCTGGGCGCGGGCCTGGATCCCGGCCGGGTCGCCGATCGCGGCGATGGCCTGGCAGACGCGCTCGCCGTCGATGATCCGCTGATCGGCCCGGTCCGCGGGCAGGAGATGCACGCCGCTCAGTCTGGCACACCCGCCGCGCGCGACGCGAAATCTGATCATCCAATCAGACTTGACGATGATCATGGCGGGCCGGTAGCTTCCTGCTTGCCCCGGAGCTCAGCGCCCCTGGGTGGCAGCCAGCTCAGCGAAGTCCGGTGTGAACCCGGCACTGTCCCGCAACGGTGATGCCCCGGCAGGGGATGAGTCCGGTCGCCTGGCCCGGCCGCCGCGCGCACCAGTCCTCGGAGGAAGGGCGGTTTCGTGTCAGGCTTCCAGCGGTTCCGTGAGCTGTCGGCCCCCGAATGGGGCCGCCTCGCCGCCATGTTCGGCTTCATCCTCGCGCTCAACGCCGCGGGCTGGGGCATCTACGTGCTCTGCGTCATGCCGCACCACTTCAGCTACCACGGCGTGGCCGGCAACCCCGGCCTTGGCGTCGGGCTCGGGGTGGCGGTGACGGCGTGGTTCCTCGGCTTCCGGCACGCCTTCGACGCCGACCACATCTCCTGCATCGACAACACCACCCGCAAGCTCATGGCGGACGGCCAGCGGCCGCTGGGCAGCGGGTTCTTCTTCTCCTTCGGCCACTCCACGGTGATCATGGTGGTCGGGGTCGGCATCACGATCGCGGCGCGGGCGGTGTTCGGCGCGGTCGTCAACCCGGCCTCGGCCTACCAGACCGCGGGCGGGACCATCGGGACGCTGGTGTCGGCCGGGTTCCTGTACCTGATCGCGGTGCTGAACCTGATCGTGCTCAGCGGGATCTTCCGGGTGTTCCTGCGGATGCGCGCGGGCCGGTACGACGAGGCCGAGCTGGAGGCCCAGCTTCAGGCGCGCGGGCTGATGTACCGGTTCTTCGGCCGGTTCATGCGCTCCATCAACCACACCTGGCAGCTGTACTTCGTCGGCCTGGTCTTCGGCATCGGGTTCGACACCACCACCGAGGTGGTGCTGCTGGCCGCGACCGCCTACGCGGCGATCCAGGGGCTGCCCTATTACGCGGTGCTGGCGCTGCCGTTCCTGTTCTCGGGCGGGATGATGCTGTTCGACACCCTGGACGGCTGCTTCATGAACTTCGCCTACGGCTGGGCGTTCGCCCGGCCGGTGCGCAAGGTCTACTACAACCTGGTCATCACCGGGCTGTCCATCGGCGCGGCGTTCATCATCGGCACCATCGAGATCCTCGGCATCCTGACCAGCGAGGAGCACCTGACCGGCGGGTTCTGGTCGGTGATGGCGAACTTCAACATCAACGTGGCCGGGTTCTGCATCGCCGGGCTGTTCCTGGCCGTGTGGGTGGCGGCCCTGGCCTACTGGCGGCTCGGCAACGTCGAGGCCCGCTGGACCGCCGGCGTGGCCCCCGACGAGGGCAGCTAGACCACCAGTGCCTAGCCCGGCCAGTGCCTAGCCGACCAGGGCCTGGGTGCCGAGCACGGTGACCAGGGCCAGGCGCTCGGCGTCCGGGGTGCCCGGCTCGGCGGTGTAGATCATGATGTGCAGGTCGCTGCCCGCCACGGTGAGCACGTCGCAGTCCAGCGTCAGCGGGCCCGCCTGCGGGTGATCGACGGTCTTGCGCGCCGCCCGCTGCTGACCGACGGCGCCGGAATCCCAGAGCTCACAGAACCGGGCGCTGTTATGGCGCAGGTCCGTAATCAGTGACCGCAGCTGCCGGTCCGCTGGATAGCGGCTGGCCGTGGCGCGCAGGTCGGCGACCAGCGCCTCCTCGAGTGCGCTCCGTTCGCCGGGAGTCTGCCGGACCCGGCCGCGCAGCCCGGTGAGGTTGCGCCAGACCCCGTTGCGCTCGCGGCCGCGCCAGCCCGACGGGTCGCCCATCAGCGCCGCGTAGGGCGGGTTGGCCACCAGCAGGGTCCAGGCCGCGTCGTAGACGGCGACCGGCGTCCCGGTCAGCCGGTCCAGCAGCCGCTGGACGCTCGGGGTGATGTAGCCGGGCACCGTCTCCGGGCCCGGCGGCATCAGCCCGGCCAGCCGGAACAGGTGCGCGCGCTCCTCCGGGGCCAGCCGCAGCGCCCTGGCCAGCGCCTCGACGACCTGCGCCGACGGGCTGGTGGCCCGGCCCTGCTCCAGCCGGGTGATGTAGTCCACCGAGATCCCGGCCAGCAGGGCCAGTTCCTCCCGGCGCAGCCCGGCCGCGCGCCGGTGCCCGCCCGCGGGCAGCCCGGCGGCCTCGGGCGACGCCCGGTCCCGCCAGCGGCGCACCGCCTGCCCGAACTCCGCCGTCGCCATGCCCCCAGTCTGCCCCCGGCGCCGCGCCGCTACCTGGTACCGCCAGTCCCGGGAAGACCGGACGACTGGCTGACCAGGCCAGCCGGGGGCAGCCTGGAAGCATGACGACAACACTGATCACCGGCGCGAACAAGGGCCTGGGCTTCGAGGCCGCCCGCCAGCTCATCGCCGCCGGTCACACCGTTTACGCCGGCAGCCGCGACGCCGAGCGCGGGCGGCGGGCCGCCGAGCGGCTGGGCGCGCGCCTGATCCTCATCGACGTCACCGACGACGCGTCCGTGGCCGCCGCGGTCGCGTCGATCGCCGCCGACGATGGCCTGGACGTGCTGGTCAACAACGCCGGCATCGAAGCCAGGACCGCCGGCAACGGCGTGGTCGGCGCGGCCGACACGACCGCCGGCTTCATGCGGGCCATGTTCGAGACCAATGCCTTCGGCGTGGTCCGGGTCACCCACGCCTTCCTGCCGCTGCTGGAGAAGTCGGCCACCCCGGTCGTGGTCAACGTCAGCAGCGGCCTGGGCTCGCTGACCCGCATCACCGAGACGGGCTCCCCCTCGGCCGCCTACCCGGGCGTGGCCTACCCGGCGTCCAAGGCCGCGCTGAACATGATCACCGTGCAGTACGCCAAGGCCCTGCCGGCCATGCGGATCAACGCCGCAGATCCCGGCTACACCGACACCGACCTGAACGGCCACCAGGGCATCCAGACCGTCGAGCAGGGCGCCGAGATCATCGTCCGGCTGGCCCGGCTTGGCCCGGACGGCCCGACCGGAGGCTACTTCGACGCGACCGGGCCCGTGCCCTGGTAACCGAGTACGGGAAGATGACTCAGGGCTGACAACCTTTTCCCGCGGCGGCATCATCTAGCTAGCCATGAGACCGACCGAGCCCGCGCCCAGCAGATGGAATGGCGGGCGGGACGAGGAGTTCCGCGAGTTCGCGCGCAGCCGGGCCTCGCCGCTGCACCAGACCGCCTACCTGCTGTGCGGCGACTGGCACCTGGCCCACGACCTGGTTCAGGACACGCTGGTCAAGGCCTACCAGCACTGGCCGCGCGTCCGCCGGGCCGACAGCCCCGATGCCTACGTCCGCCACATCCTGCTCAATGAGGTGCGCGGCCGCTGGCGCCGCCGGGACCGGACGGTGCCCGTGGCGCGCTTCAGCGACGAGCCCGCGGTGGCCGACGCGACCGACGAGGTCGCCCGGCGGGCCGGGCTGTTCGAGGCGCTGCTGGCGCTGCCGCTGCGCCAGCGCGCCACCATCGTGCTGCGCTATCTCGAGGACCTGTCCGAGCTGGACACCGCGGCGGCGCTGGGCTGCAGCCGGGGCACCGTCAAGAGCCAGAGCGCCCGCGCGCTCGCCACCCTGAGAACCTTCCTGAGCAGAACGGAATCACGGCTATGACCGCACAGGAGATGCAGCTCCGCGACGATCTCCGCCAGCTCGCCGGCGACCCGCCCGGCGCGCCCGACCTGGACGCCATCGAGCGGCGGGGCCGGGCCCGGCGCCGCCGCGGCCTGGCCATCCGCGGCGCGGCCGGCCTCGGCGTGCTGGTGCTGGCCGCCGGGGGCCTGGCCCTCGGCGCCCGGGGCACCCCGGCCCGGCCGCCCAGGCCGGTCGCCGCCAGGGGAGCCAAGGCGGCGCCGCAGGTTCAGACGGTGGCTTACGTGGTCGCGCACACCGAGTCGGCGCTGGCCCAGATCAGCCGCTACATCATCAGGGATCAGGAGCGCTCGTCCACCGGTCCTTACACACTGTGGACCGACCCGCGGACCGGTAGCACCTACCTCCAGCAGGGCAGCGGCGCCAGCCGGCTGGTCGCCTGGGGCAGCACCTACCTGGTCGCGCGCGTCATGCACTGGCGCACCACCCAGGTCAACGAGGGCCCCCGGACCTGGTGGACCCAGGTGATCCACGCCGCCGGCCCGATTCAGGGCCCGCCGCCCGCCGGCCCTTACGGCGGCGCCGCCGGCACCCCGGCCCAGATCCGGGCCGCGCTCGCCGCTGGTCATTACCGGATCATCGGGCACCGGGTCATCAACGGCCACCGGGCCATCGGGCTGAAGGGCCCCTGGGCCCGCGGCTACATGGAGATCTGGGTCGACGCGGGCAGCTACCAGCCCGTGCACGTGGTCATCGCCGACTTCGCCGACCAGCCCGGGCCGCTGCGCCACGACCGCATCGTGGCCGGTGAGTCCTGGGTGGCACGCTCCCCCGCCCTGGTCCAGCTCGTCAACCACCCGCGGATCCCGGCCGGATTCAGCCACGTCCCCGCCCCGCAGTAGCCCGTCATCCACGGTGGGCCGCCCGTCCCGCCACGGGGCGGGCGGGTCAGCGGACCGTCAGGAGCGAGGTCCCGTGTCTCCTCGCGCTTGGCCTCGGCCACCCAGCGCG
>JBOHCO010001817.1:0-9343 GCA_050698895.1 Streptosporangiaceae bacterium | reverse complement strand
CAGCTCCCAGCGCCCGACTAACCCACGGCCTCAAAGGGACCAAGGAGCAACGACGTCTGCGGGCGACCACACCGCATTTTCAGCCCGGAACGGGCCTCCCCGCCAGCGGGAGACCAGGACTAACCCGGAAAGTCGGTTAACAGCCGGTTACCAGCCGGTCGGCAGCGGCATGCCTTCCGTGTAGCCGGCCGCGCCCTGGATGCCGACCACCGCGCGCTCGTGCAGGCCGTCCAGGGAGGTGGCGCCCGCGTAGGTGCACGCGCTGCGCAGCCCGGCGGTGATCGCGTCGATCAGGTCCTCCACACCGGGGCGCTGCGGATCCAGGTACATCCGGGAGGTGGAGATGCCCTCCTCGAACAGCTCCTTGCGGGCCCGCTCGAAGGCCGAGTCGGCGGCGGTGCGCAGCCGCACCGCGCGGGCCGAGGCCATGCCGAAGCTCTCCTTGTAGCGGCGGCCGTCGGCGTCGCGGAACACGTCGCCGGGCGACTCGCAGGTGCCGGCGAACCAGGAGCCGATCATCACGCTGGCCGCGCCGGCGGCCAGGGCCAGCGCTACGTCCCGCGGGTAGCGGACGCCGCCGTCGGCCCAGACGTGCGCGCCCAGCCGCCGGGCCTCGGCCGCGCATTCCAGCACCGCGCTGAACTGGGGCCGGCCCACGCCGGTCATCATCCGGGTGGTGCACATGGCGCCCGGCCCCACGCCGACCTTCACGATGTCCGCGCCCGCCTCGACCAGGTCGGCCGCCCCGTCCGCGGTGACCACGTTGCCGGCCGCCACCGGCACCGCCGGGGTCAGCTCGCGGACCGCGCGCAGCGCGTGCAGCATCTTGTCCTGGTGGCCGTGCGCGGTGTCCACGACCAGCACGTCGGCGCCCGCGTCGAGCAGCAGCTTGGCCTTGGCCTGCACGTCGCCGTTGATGCCGAGCGCCGCGCCGACCCGCAGCCGGCCGCGCGCGTCCACCGCGGGCTGGTACAAGGTGGCCCGCAGCGCGCCGGTCCGGGTCAGGATGCCCACGCAGCGCCCGGCCTCGTCCACCACCGGGGCCAGCCGGTGCCGGCCGCCGTGCAGCAGCCCGAACGCCCGCTCCGGGTCGGTCCCGGCCGGCAGCGTCAGCGGGTCCGCCGACATCACCTGGCTGAGCTGGGTGAACCGGTCCACGCCGTCGCAGTCGGCCTCGGTCACCACGCCCATCGGCCGCCGGTCCTCGTCAACCACGATGACCGCGCCGTGGGCCCGCTTGGGCAGCAGGCTCAGCGCGTGGCCGGTGGTGTCGGCCGGGCCCAGCGTGAGCGGCGTGTCGTGGACCAGGTCGCGGTCCTTGACCCAGGCGATGACCTCGGCGACCACGTCGGCCGGGATGTCCTGGGGCAGGATCACCATGCCGCCCCGGCGGGCCACGGTCTCGGCCATCCGGCGGCCGGCCACCGCGGTCATGTTGGCCACCACGACCGGGATCGTCGTGCCGCTGCCGTCCCGGGTGGCCAGGCTCACGTCGAGCCGGGAGCCGATCGCCGACCGGTTCGGGGTCAGGAAGACGTCGCTGTAGGTCAGGTCATGAGCGGGCGGGCTGAGAAATCGCACGTCACCCAGTCTGCCCCATCGGGTCGTCCCGAAAGACCAGGCTCAGGACCAGGCTCAGGACGAGGCTCAGGACGAGGCTCAGGATCAGGCTCAGGACGAGGCGAAGGCGGCGTAGATGATCGAGCTGAGCCGGTCCATCATCTCTTCCCTGGGCAGCCGGACCTCCACGCTGAACAGGAAGTTGACCCGCTCCAGCATCATCAGGCAGGCCACCGCGGTGAGCTCGGCGTGCTCGGCCATCGTCCCGTCCCCGGACGCCCCGGCGCCCGCGGTCATGCCTTGGGTGATGGCCTCGGCCAGCCGGAACAGCTGCTGGAGCCCGTCCCCGTAGACCTCCTCGCCGACCACGTCGGCCTGGGTCAGGATGCGCAGCACCGCGGCATGCGCGGAGTAGATGTCGCAGAACTGCCGGGTCCACTTGCGCAGCGCGGCCAGCCCGGACTCGTTCCTGGTCACCACGGGGAAATCGTCCGTGATGCCCTGCATGTCGTCCAGCGCGTCCCGCAGCAGCGTCTTGAACAGGTCGTCCTTGTTGGAGAAGTAGAGGTAGAAGGTGCCGTGCGAGATGTTCGCCCGCCGGACCACGTCGTCGACCCGGACCGCCTGGAAGCCGTTCTCGTCGAACTCGGCCAGCCCCGCTTCGAGCAGCTTGCGTACCGTCCGCTGACCCTGGCGGCCCAGCTCACGGCCCTGAGCCGGGGCGCCGCCGCCCAGCGAGGGCCGCCTGGGACGGATCGAGGCGAGAGCCGGCGCGGCCGGCCGGGGCGCCGGTGCTGGCTTGGCTGCCCCGGCGGTGCGCTGCCGATCGGCGGCTTCCTGCCGTCGCGGCGGCCTGGCCCCCGGAACCTGCCCACCGTCCCTAGTCATGCAGCCACCGTAGTCCGTTCGCCGGGTGCCCGTCATGGACGCCCCGTGTTCAGCCCAGTACCTGGTCCAGGTAGGCGTTGCCGAACCGGTGCTCCGGGTCGACGGCCTCGCGCAGCGCGACGAAGTCCGCGAAACGCGGATAAGCACCGGCCAGGTAGTCAGCGGTCCGGGTGTGCATCTTGCCCCAGTGCGGCCGCCCGCCCGCGCTGACCATGACGTCCTCGATGTCGCCGAAGTACCCCTGGTGCGGGAACTGGCGCGGCACGTGGATGGCGATGTAGGCCGAGTCCCGGCCGTGCGCGGTGGACAGCCAGACGTCGTCGCCCGGCGTGACCCGGACCTCGATGGGAAAGCTGATCCGCCAGTCCCGCCGCCGGAACAGCGCCCGCACCTCGCCCAGCACGTCGGCCAGCGCCGGCCGGGGCACCGCGTACTCCTGCTCCTTGAAGCGCACCCGGCGCGGGCTGGTGAACACCCGGTAGGCGGCGTCGGTGTAGGTCCGCGCGCCCAGCGCCCTGGCCGCGACCCCGTTGACCGCCGGGATGGCGGCCGGCACGTACCGGCACAGCCCGCAGGTCACGCCGAACACCGTGTTGGACAGGAACTCGTCGTCCATCAGGTGCCGCCACCGGGGCAGCGGCCGGGACGGCCCCGGCGTCCGGTTGTTGCGCTTGGTCAGGCAGCCCTCGGTGTGCGGGAACCAGTAGAACTCGAAGTGCTCGTTCTCGGCGGTGAGCTCGTCCAGCCGGCCCAGCACCTGGGCCCAGGCCATCGGCTCCTCCCTGGCCTGGAGCAGGAACGCGGGCACCACCCGGAACGTCACCGCGGTGATGATCCCGAGCGCGCCCAGGCCCACCCTGGCCGCCTCGAACAGGCCAGGAAACGGGCCTCCGTCGTCCCCGGCGGTGCAGGTCAGGATCTGGCCGTCGGCCAGGACCAGCTCCAGGCCGGCCACCTGGGCGGCCATCCCGCCCACGTCGCGGCCCGTCCCGTGGGTGCCGGTCTGCACGGCGCCGGCCACCGTCTGCACCTGGATGTCGCCCATGTTGGCCAGCGACAGGCCGCGCTCAAGCAGCGCGGCGTTGAGCACGTGCAGCGGGCCGCCCGCCTCGACGGTGACCAGGCCCGCCGCCGCGTCCACCGACCGGATCGCGGTCAGCCGCCCCGGCCGCAGCAGCACCCCGTCGGTCGCGGCCACGGGCGTGAACGAGTGCCCGCTGCCGGTCATCCGGATCCGCAGGCCGTCCTGGCCGGCCCGCCGGACCTCGTCCGCGACCTCGTCCGCCGACCCCGGCGCGGCCTGCCGGGCCGGCCGGGCGGTCACGTTCCCGGCCCAGTTGCGCCAGGCCGCGCCGCCCGGAGGGGCGCCCGCGGGAGAGATGTCGGGGGCGGAGCCGCGCTGCCTGGTCATCGCCCTATTGTGCCGCCCGTGGCGCCGGTGTGGGCGGCCCCCCTGCCGGCCTGCCCGCCGGGATCCGCAGGCGGCTCAGCCCGGCCACGATGATCAGCGCGGCGACCACGCCGCAGCAGGCCGCGAACACGTAGCCCCACCGGGCTCCGCCGACGTCCACGATGTGGCCGGCGACGGCCGAGCCCGCGGCCACGCCGAAGCCGATGCCCGACGACAGCCAGGTCATGCCCTCGGTCCGGCGGCCCGGCACGGCCTGGCGCTCGATCAGGCCGAAGCCCGCGATCAGCGTGGGCGCGATGGTCAGGCCGGAGAAGAAGATGACCACGTCCAGCGGCAGCAGCCCCGGCAGCGACCAGAACGTGGCCACCGCGGCCACGGTCATGCACAGCGTGATCGCGAACCGGCGCTCCAGCGGCGCCCGCCAGTTCCGCGACCCGTACCAGATGCCGCCGGTCGCGCTGCCCAGCGCGTAGGTGCCCAGGATGAACCCGGCCAGCGGCTTGTGCCCGTGCTCCTGCGCGAACGCCACGGTGCTCAGGTCGATGGTCGCGAACATCGAGCCCAGGAACACGAACGCGGGGGCCAGCGTGACCAGCCCGGCCGCGGGCAGCCGGCTCTCGCCGGGCGCACGGGCCACGCGGTCCGGGTGCGCGGCCGGCTGGGTGCCGACCTGCGCGGCAAAGGCCAGCGAGCCGCCCAGGCACAGCACCGCGGCGGTGACCACGCCCGCGGCCGGCTGGACCTCGGTGGCCAGCAGCGTGACCACGGCCGGCCCGATGATGAAGATCATCTCGTCGACGACCGACTCCAGCGCGTAGGCGGTGCCCAGCCGCTGCGGCGAGCCGTCCAGCAGGGCACTCCACCGGGTCCGGACCATGGAGCCCAGCGACGGCATCGACGCGCCGGCCAGGGCGCCGGTGAGCAGCAGCACGCCCAGCGGGGCGCGCAGCTCGGCGGCGGCCACGAAGCCGGCCGTGGCGGCGGAGAAGATCACCGCCATCGGCCGCAGCACCCGGCGCTGGCCGAGCCGGTCGGCCAGCCGGGCCAGCATCGGGGCGGTGACGGCGTAGCCGACCGAGCCGACCGCCGCCACGCCGCCGGCCAGTCCGTAGCGCCCGGTGATGGCGGCGATCAGCAGCAGGCTGCCCAGGCCGAACATGGCCATCGGGAACCGCCCGATGGCGCCCGCGACGCAGAACCGCAGGGCCCCGGGGATGCGCAGCACGGCCAGGTAGCCACTGCCCGCGTCCGGGCCGGCCTGGCCCGGGCCGCCCTTGTTAATTGTCCGGTTCTCGGGTCCTTTGCCGTGCCCTTCGCTGTCCTGCTGTTCGCCGATCCCGGCGCAAACGTCCGTCATGTGCGGCAGTGACCTCCCCTTGGACGGTATCTGCCATGGCAAGCTGTTTACCTGCGCGTGGATACCTGATGCTTGGCCGGGCCGGTATCGCCGGTTACTGTGGACGAGTCATGGGACGCATAGCCCGGCGCCAGCGCGCCGCCGTCGGCGCACGCCTGCCCCGAGTCGTCCGGCCCCCGGTCGCCGCCCTGCAGCGCCTGCGGCGCCTGCACGCCCGGCTGCCCGGTCCGGGCTGGGCCAAGCACGCCGCCGTGGTGTCGGTCACCGCCGTCGTCGGCATCGGCGGCCTCGGCCTGGCCGGCCAGCTGCCGTTCCTCGGTCAGGCCGGCGCGGCCGACGCGCACGGCCGGCTGGCGGCGCAGCACGCGGCCCGGATCCCGGTGCCGCCCGGCGGCGCCCAGCCCAGTGCCGTTTCCGGCGGTACCAGCCAGGCCGGCTACCAGGGCGCCAGCGCGGCCCAGGCCCGGTCGTTCCGCCGGATCATCCTGCCCGACCTGCTCATCGTCGCCCCCCGCGGCCTGACCCGCCGCGACATCGCCCGGCTCCGCAGGATCGCCGGCGTGCGCAACTCGATCTCCTTCGACGGTGCCCAGATCACCGCGGGCGGCCGCTCGGTCAATGTCATCGGCGTGGACCCGGCCACGTTCCGGTCCTGGGTGCCGCTGCGCACCGCCTCGGACCAGTCGTTCTGGACCGCGCTGACCAGCGGCGAGTTCGTCGCCGCCACCTCGACCGCGCAGCGGCTGCGGCTCCGGTCCGGCGCCACCTATCAGCTGTCCGGCGCGACCAGCGAGACGGTCAGCTACGGCTCGGCCGCCCGGCTCCGGCTCAACGGCGTGGACCTGGTCGTCAACCATGCGGAGTCCCGCAAGCTCGGCCTGGTCCACCAGGTCGCCGCGCTGCTCAGCGCGCCCGGCGTGAGCATGAGCCGCCTCCAGAAGGCGGTCACCAAGATCCTCGGCCCGAGCGCCCGGATGGAGAGCCTGCGCAGCCAGCAGCTCCCGGTCAGCGGCAGCGGCGGCCACGGGCTGCCGACCACCTACCTGCAGCTGTTCAAGGAGTCGGCCACCCGGTACTGCCCGGGCCTGTCCTGGACCGTGCTGGCCGCCATCGGCCAGATCGAGAGCGCCGACGGCCAGAACGAGGGGCCGTCCAGCGCGGGCGCCCTGGGGCCGATGCAGTTCGAGCCGGGCACCTGGGCCCAGTGGGGGATTGACGGGTTCGGCCAGACCGGCCCGCCCGACATCATGAACCCCTACGACGCGGTGCCGTCGGCGGCCCGGCTGCTGTGCGCGGACGGCGCGGCCAAGGGCGGCCAGTCGCTGTACAACGCGATCTTCGACTACAACCACGCCGACTGGTACGTGCGCGAGGTCCTCGGCCTGGCCGCCGGCTACGCCAAGAACTACAGCTGATACCCGGGGGGTAACCCCCGGACCCCCAGACCGGGGGACACCCCCGGAGCCCCCGGTGCCATCCGATCGGGCCGGCTTCGCCGACCCTCCGGCTGGCATTTCTGGGGTCGCCTGAAAGCCTTTTTCCCGGGGGATACCCCCGGACCCCCGGACCCCCGGACCCCCGGGCCGGGGTTGCGTTTAAGCCGGTCCGGGCCGGGCTCTGGTCTGGCTGATCATCGCGGGCTGGTTGGATGGGTGCATGGCGGACTATGACGCGCTGCTGGTGGTGTCCTTTGGCGGGCCGGAGGGGCCCGCCGACGTCCTGCCGTTCCTGCGCAACGTGACCGCGGGGCGGGGGGTGCCCGACAGCCGGCTGGAGCAGGTGGCCGAGCATTACTACCGGTTCGGCGGCGTCAGCCCGATCAACCAGCAGTGCCGCGACCTGATCCTGGCCGTGCAGAAGGACTTCGAGGCGGCGGGCATCGACCTGCCGGTCTACTGGGGCAACCGCAACTGGCACCCCTACCTGGCCGACACCCTGGCCGAGATGTCCGCCGCCGGGGTGCGCCGGGCGCTGGCCTTCGTGACCTCGGCCTACAGCTCCTACTCCTCCTGCCGCCAGTACCTGGAGGACATCGAGCGGGCCAGGGCGGCCGTCGGGCCGGGCGCCCCGGTGGTGGACAAGATCTGGCCGTACTACCGCCACCCGGCCTTCGCCGAGTGCTTCACCGCCGCGGCCGCGGCGGCCCTGGAGTCGCTGCCCGCCGCCGTCCGGGGTGAGGCGGACCTGGTCTTCACGGCGCACAGCATCCCCGACAGCATGGCCGAGCGCAGCGGGCCCGCGGGCGGCGCCTACCCGGCCCAGCTGGCCGAGGTGGCCGGGCAGGTCGCGGCCCGGCTGGGCCGGCCCTGGCGGCTGGCCTACTCCAGCCGCAGCGGCCCGCCGTCGCAGCCCTGGCTGGTCCCCGACGTCAGCGACTGCCTGGCCGAGCTGGCGGCGGCCGGCTCGCGGGCCGTGGTCGTGGTGCCCATCGGCTTCGTGTCCGACCACATGGAGGTCCGGTTCGACCTGGACATCGAGGCGGCCCGGACGGCCGAGCGGCTCGGCCTGCCGTTCGCCAGGGCGGCCACGCCCGGCACCGGCCGCCGGTTCGTCTCGATGATCACCGACCTGGTCCGGCAGTGGCAGGCCGGCCCGCCCGGTCCGCGGCTGGCCGCCCCGCCGGGCACCGGCGCGTTCTGCACACCCGGCTGCTGCGTCCCGGCCCCCGCCGCCCGGCCCCGGACCGCCGGGTGACCGCGCCCGCCCCGGCCGGCCCGGACCCTTCGGAGCTGGCCGAGCTGGCCTGCGCCGTGGCCGCCGAGACCGGCGAGCTGCTGCTGTCCCGGCACGGCCAGGTGGCCGTCATGCAGACCAAGTCCAGCCCGACCGACGTGGTGACCGAGATGGACACCGCCGCCGAGGCGCTCATCCGGCGCCGGATCCTGGCCGCCCGGCCCGGCGACGCCATCCTCGGCGAGGAGGGCGGCCAGGTGGGCAGCGGGGCTGAGGTCCGGTGGGTGGTAGACCCCCTGGACGGCACGGTGAACTACCTGTACGGGCTGAGCGACTGGGCGGTGAGCATCGCCGCCGAGGTGAACGGCCAGGTGGTAGCCGGGGCGGTGAGCGTGCCGGTGCACCGCAGCCTGTTCAGCGCCACCGCCGGCGGCGGGGCCTGGCTGCGGTCGGGCTGGCGGGAGGACCCGGAGCGGCTGGCCTGCACCACCGGGGTGACCCTGGCGAAGGCGCTGGTCGGCACCGGGTTCGGCTACGCGGCCGGCCGGCGGGTGGTGCAGGGGCAGGTGGTGGCGGCCGTGCTGCCGCACATCCGGGACATCCGGCGGGCCGGGGCCGCGGCCGTGGACCTGTGCTCGCTGGCCGCCGGGCGGCTGGACGCCTTCTACGAGCGCGGCCTGCACGAGTGGGACTTCGCCGCGGGCGGCCTGATCGCCCGCGAGGCCGGGGCCGTGGTGGCCGGGCTGCACGGACGGCCGCCCAGCGAGTCGATGACCGTCGCGGCCGGGCCGGGCCTGTTCGGCGAGCTGCACGACCTGCTGGCCGGCCTGGACCCCGAGCGCGACGCCTGACTCAGCTCCCGGTCAGCTCCCGGTCAGCTCTCGGTCAGCTCTCGGTCAGCGTGCCGGTCGCGGCCGGGCCGTCTTTGCCCCGGAACGTGAACTTCAGCGCCCCGTCCGGCTCCCCGGTCAGCGTCACCGTGCCGTTGGCGCAGGTGTGACGGCCGGTGGTGATGCCCTGGTCCAGGGTCAGGGTGCCGCCGGCGAACGAGTCGGGGCTGAGCTGGCCCACGCAGGAAATCGAGGCGTTGGAGTAGGCGACGCTGCCGTTGGCCGCCCCGGCCGGCAGGGTGAGCCGGACGCGGAACTCGTCCGGCGGGTTGACCTGCCGGGCCCGGCCCGCCCACGACCCGGAGAAGGCGGCCGGCACGGTGACCGAGCCCGGCGCGGACGAGGATGAGCTCCGGCTCGAGCGGGCCGAGGCCGGGCTGGTCGAGGCCGCCGGGGGACTGGCGCTGCCCTGGGCCTGGCCGCCCGGCCCGGCCGAGCTGAGCACCCGGATGATGACGAACGCGACCACGGCGATGACCACGATCCCGGCCACGACCGTCGGCACCAGGCCGCGCCGGTGCGGTGCCACCCCGGCCGTCCGGCGCCGTGCGGCCGGGTCCGGCC
>JBOHCO010001816.1:0-2098 GCA_050698895.1 Streptosporangiaceae bacterium | reverse complement strand
CCGGCGGTGCCGGGCCGATAAGCTGAAGTGGTGACGGATCCGGAAGAGACACTCGCGCAGCTGGTGCGGGACGCGCTGGCGGCTGAGCTCGGCGAGCAGTACGCCACCGCCGACCCGATCATCCGGCCCTCGCAGTTCGCTGACTACCAGTCCAACGCCGCGCTGCCGCTGGCCAAGGCGCTGGGCCGCCCCCCGCGCGAGATCGCCACCGCCGTCGCCGCGCGCCTCGCCGACCAGGCCGACCAGGCCGAGACCGGCCCGATCGCCAAGGTTGAGGTCAGCGGACCGGGCTTCATTAACATCACGCTGCGCGACGAGTGGATCGGCGGCCAGGCGGCCGGCCAGCTCGCCGACCCGCGGCTGGGCGTCGCGCTGGCCGAGCCGGCCCAGCGCGTCGTGGTCGACTATTCCGGTCCCAACGTGGCCAAGGAGCTGCACGCCGGGCACCTGCGCCCGACCGTGGTCGGCGACGCCATCGTGCGGGTGCTCGAGCACCTCGGCCACACCGTGATCCGCGCCGCGCACCTGGGCGACTGGGGCACGCAGTTCGGGATGCTCATCGAGCACGCGCTGGACATCGGCGAGCAGGCCACCGCCAAGGAGCTGGAGGCCGGCGAGTTCACCGCCTTCTATCAGGCCGCGCGGGCCAAGTTCGACGCCGAGCCGAGCTTCGGCGACCGGTCCCGGCAGCGGGTGGTCCAGCTGCAGGCCGGCGACAAGCAGGCCATGCGACTGTGGCGGATGCTCGTCGATGACTCCCTGGTCTACCTGCGGGACGTCTACGCCCGGCTGGACATCACGCTCACCGACGCCGACATGGACCCGGAGAGCTTCTACAACCCCGTGCTGGCCAGCGTCAACGGCGAGCTGGAGGACAAGGGCATCGCCGTCATCAGCGACGGCGCGCTGTGCGCGTTCCCGCCCGGCTTCTCCGGCCGGGACGGACGGCCGGTGCCGCTCATGCTGCGCAAGAGCGATGGCGGCTACGGCTACGCCAGCACCGACGTCGCGGCGATCCGGTACCGGCTCGTGGACCTGCAGGCCGACCGCATCATCTACGTGGTCGGGTCCGAGCAGCACCAGCACTTCGAGCTGGTCTTCGCCGTGGCCCGGCAGGCCGGCTGGCTGACCGACCGGGCCAGCGCCGAGCACGCCGTCATCGGCCTGATGACCGGGCCCGGCGGCCAGCGGCTGAAGACCCGCAGCGGCGAGCAGGTCAAGCTGGTGACCCTGATCGACGAGGCCGTTGACCGGGCTGGCGAGGTCATCAGGGACCGGTACGCCGACCCGGTGCTGCGCCAGCAGATCGCCGAGTCCGTAGGCGTCGGCGCGCTGAAATACGGCGACCTGTCGGTGGGCAGGGACTCCAGCTACGTGCTCGACTTCGACCGGCTGCTGGCACTGACCGGGAACACCGGGCCGTATCTCCAGTACGCGACCGCGCGCATCCGGTCGATCTTCCACAAGGCCGGCCGCGACCCGGCCGCCGTGACCGGCCCGGTGGCGGTGGCCGAGCCCGCCGAGCGGGCGCTGGCCCTGAGCCTGCTCGGCCTGGGCCGGGCGCTCAGTGACGTGTCGATCGCGGCCGAGCCGCACAAGCTCGCCGGTTACCTGTTCGACGTGGCCAGCGCGTTTACCACCTTCTACGAGCACTGCCCGGTGCTGACGGCCGAGCCGGCCGTCAGGGACGGCCGGCTCGCGCTGGCCGCGCTGACGCTGCGCGTCCTGCAGACCGGCCTCGACCTGCTGGGCATCCCGGTTCCCGAGCGCATGTAACCAAGTTCCAGGCGGTTTCCCGGGCTGTTCCCGGGTTTGGCCGGACGATCTCCCAAGCCAGGCCGCCATGCTCGGGCAAGTGGAACGCAGCGACGTGCGACGCACCCGCCGGGTATCGGTCCGGGGGCTCGCCATCTCCCTCTTCGCGCTGCTCATCACAGGTAGCGCCGCCCTGGTCGCCACCGGTGCCGCGGGGGCGGGCAGCGCGGACGGGGCCAGCGCGGCGAGCAGCGCCAGCCGGGTCGGCCTGAGCCTGTCGGCCATGACCACCCAGGAAGCGCTGCAAGCCGTGCTCGGCTCCGGCGCGGCCCCGCCCTCCGCC
>JBOHCO010001815.1:0-1687 GCA_050698895.1 Streptosporangiaceae bacterium | reverse complement strand
AACCTGTACAGCACCGTCACCAACGGCGGCGAGGAGGTCGACCAGACCGCCATCACGCCCCGCGGCTAGCCGGATGGATGTCCCGCTGGTAGCCGCCTGGCGCTACCAGCGGGACATCCCCGTCCGCCATCGGCGTGGCCGAGAGTCAGGGCGCGCAGACCGCCCAGACGATCTTCCCCTGCGGCCCGTCCGACGAATAGCCCCACCGGTCGCTGAGCGTGGCCACCAGCAGCAGCCCGCGCCCGGTCTCGCCGTCCGGCCGCGGGTCCTTCGGCGCCGGCAGCTGCCGGCCGGGGTCCCCGACGCGGATGAGCACCTGGCGCCGGTCGGAGGCGAGCCAGAACCGGATCTGCGGCGCGGCCGCCCCGGCGTGCTGGTCCGTCCGCTGCTCAGCCCGGCTCGCCGTGGCCAGGACCGCGTTCGTGACGAGCTCAGAGACCAGCAGCTCGACGGTGTCGGCCAGGGCCTCGAGCCGCCAGCGGCCGACGACCGTCCTGGCGTGCTGCCGGGCCGGACGCACGGCCTCCGGCCGCGCGTCCAGCTTCCGGTAACTGCTCAGCGACCATGCTCGCAGGCTGACTGCGTTGTCAGCCTGCGAGCACGGCCGCATGGAACGGGCAGCGGTCACGGGAGGGGAGGACGTGACAGCTGCCCCGAGGGGTGTGGCTAAATAAGAAACGGTCATTCTTCGCGAACGCCCTCCATCAGCTGATGACGCGGGAAAACGGCAGCGGAAACCGGTCCGCCCGGCAGCGATAGCAGCGTTAGGCTGCCATGACAGGCTCACCGGACGTCGGCGCGGCGGACGCCGCGGCTTACCGGACGCTCACCGGCCTGGACGTCGCGCACACGTCGCGCTGCGCAGGACGCCACTGGGAGAGGGTGTGGACTTCGGCCTCCTCGGTCCGCTGCTAGTGCGCGACGGCCCGACTCAGGTGCCCGTGCCCGCGCGCCGTCAGCGCGTGCTGCTGGCTGCGCTGCTGCTCAGCCCGGACCGGGTGGTCAGCCTGGATGCGCTGGCCGAGACCCTGTGGGACGGCGCCCCGCCCGCGGGCGCGCGGGGCGCGCTGCACAGCACCGTCCAGCGGCTGCGCACGACGCTGGGCCCGGCCGGCTCCGGCTTAGTGCATACCAAGGCGCCCGGCTACCTCATCGAGGTCGGCGAGGGCGACCTGGACGTGCGCGCGTTCGGCTCGCTGGTCGCCCAGGGCCAGGCCGCCGCCGCGGCCGGCCGCTGGGATCAGGCCGCCGGCCTGCTGCGGCAGGCCCTCGGCCTGTGGCGCGGTGAACCGCTGGCCGACGTGCCGTCGACGTTGCTGCGGACCCGTGAGGTGCCGCCCCTGGAAGAGCGGCGGCTCCAGGCGCTGGCCCTGCGCATCGACGCTGACCTGCGGCTGGGCCGGGATGGCCGGCTGGTGCCCGAGCTGCGCCAGCTCATTGCCGCGCATCCCCTGCAGGAGAAGTTCCACGCTCAGCTCATGCTGGGCCTGTACCGCAGCGGGCAGCCGGCCGACGCGCTGTCCGCCTACCAGGACGTGCGCCGCAGGCTGGCCGACGAGCTCGGCGTCGACCCCGGCCCCGAGCTCAGGCGGCTGCAGCAGGCCATCCTGGCCGGCGACCCGGAGCTGCTGCGCCCGCCCGACGACCAGGCCGCCGGGCCGTCCGGCCGGGCCGCCCGGCCGGAACG
>JBOHCO010001814.1:0-5478 GCA_050698895.1 Streptosporangiaceae bacterium | reverse complement strand
CCCGTCACCACCGCCAGCGACCCGCCCGGCATGGCGTCGGCGATCCGCAGCAGGGCACCCGAGGCCCGCTCGATGACGTCGGCTACCGGCTCGCCGTCGGGCGGGATCCAGGAGGCGTAGGCGTCGGGGTACCGCTCCCGGATCTCGGCGTTGGTCAGGCCCTCCCACGCGCCGCCGCCCCGCTCGCGCAGGTCGGCGTCGAGCTTGACGCTCAGGCCGGTGAGGCGGGCCAGGGCACCGGCGGTCTCGACGGCCCGGCTGAGGTCGGAGGAGAAGATGGCGTCAGGCTCCAGCGCGGCCAGGTAACGCGCGGCCACGGCGGCCTGCTCGCGGCCGGTCTCGTTGAGCGGGATGTCGGTCTGGCCCTGGAACTTGTTCTGCGCGTTGTACACGGTCTGGCCGTGCCGCCACAGGACGAGCGTGACTAGCTCGGGGTTACGCCGGTTGGTCCAGGAGGTAGCCGATTGCGGAAAGGGCGTGCTCAGCGCGGTCCCCGATCGCTCGGGCCGGGCTGCGGGTGCTCAGCGGCGGATCTCCCGGGGCCGACTGCTCCGACCGGCTCGGGCGTGGGGATCACGGGGCAGTCCTTCCAGAGCCGCTCCAGGGCGTAATAGACGCGCTCCTCGGCGTGCTGCACGTGGACAACGATGTCCACGTAGTCCAGCAGCACCCAGCGGCCCTCGCGCTCCCCTTCCCGGCGGACGGGCTTGGCCCCGGCCTTGCGCAGGCGCTCCTCGATCGCATCGACGACCGAGTGCACCTGGCGGTCGTTGGAGGCCGAGCAGAGCAGGAACGCATCGGTGATGACGAGTTGGTCGCTGACGTCGTAGGCAATGATGTCGGAAGCGAGCTTGTCAGAGGCGGCTGCGGCGGCGATCTCAACGAGCTCGACGGCCCTGTCGGTGGCTGTCACGGGTGCTGGCGGTCCTCCTTGGAAGTGCCCAGGCTTCTACGATCTCATGATGGGTCAATAACAAGCATCAGTGTTTTACTCAGGCTATCTCCAGCGCCCTGGTCCCGCGGCCAGCGCAGGCTCCGCCGGGGCGAGTGTCGCAAACGTGCTGATCCGGTGATTTGGCGGGCGCCGGGGCCGGGTCAGCCCTGGTACAGCCGGCGTTTGCTGATGTACTGGACGATGCCGTCGGGGACGAGGTACCAGATGGGATCGCCGGCCCGGACGCGGTCGCGGCACTCGGTGGACGAGATGGCCAGGGCGGGGACCTCGATGAGGCTGATCCGCTCGTCGGGCAGGCCGGTCAGGGACAGCCGGTGGCCGGGGCGGGTGCAGCCGACGAAGTGCGCGAGCTTGAACAGCTCGTCGGCGTCGTGCCAGGAGATCATGAGGGCCAGGGCGTCGGCGCCGGTGATGAAGAAGAACTCGGCGTCGGGGCCGCGCTCGGCGCGCAGGTCGCGCAGGGTGTCGACGGTGTAGGTCTCGCCGGGGCGGTCGATGTCGACACGGCTGACGGAGAACCGGGGGTTGGACGCGGTGGCGATGACGGTCATCAGGTAACGGTCCTCGGCGGCGGAGACCTCGCGGCCGTCCTTCTGCCACGGCTGGCCGGTGGGCACGAAGATGACCTCGTCCAGCGAGAAGAAGTGCGCGACCTCGCTGGCCGCGACGAGGTGGCCGTGGTGGATGGGGTCGAAGGTGCCGCCCATGACCCCGAGCCGGGGAGGTGAATCGCCGCCGTACATGGAGTGACTTTAAATGGCCGCGGGCCTGGCGGTGGCGGGCGGGACCCGGTTTCGGGGCCTCAGGCGGCAAATCGGACGGGGAATCGGCCGGGGCATCAGACGGGAAACGTGACCCCGGTGAGCTGCTCGGAGATGGCCCAGAGCTGCTTCTGGGCGGCGGTGTCGTGGGACCGGCCGCTGGACCGGACGCGGACGGGCGGGCCGCTGAACCCGCCGAACCCGGACGGGCCGTAGTAGTCGCCGCCGCTGGCCGCGTGGTCGGTGGCGGCACGAACGGTGGGCAGGGCGCCGCGGGCCGCGTCCTGGTTGGGAACGATCCGGGACCCGACCTGCATCCAGGCGGGCAGGTGGCGGACGAGGGCGGTGTCGGAGGTGCCGGGGTGGGCGGCGACCGCGATGGTGGGGGCGTGGGCCTGGGCGAGGCGGCGCTGCAGCTCGTAGGTGAACATGAGGTTGGCCAGCTTGGACTGGCTGTAGGCGGACATCCGGCCGTACCGGCGCTCGGACTGGAGATCGGTGAAGTCGATCCGGCCGACCTTGTGACCGTTGCTGCTGACGGTGACGACGCGCGAGCCGTCGACGTCGAGCAGGCTGGGCAGCACGAGCCCGGTCAGCGCGAAGTGGCCGAGGTGGTTGGTCCCGAACTGGAGCTCAAAGCCGTCGGCGGTCTGGCCGTAGGGGGGCATCATGACGCCGGCGTTGTTGATGAGCAGGTCCAGGCGGGGGTAGCGGGCCCGGATCTCGATGGCGGCGTGCCGCACGGACCCGAGCGAGGCCAGGTCGAGGGGGATGGTGTCGAGGGTGGCCTCGGGGACCTGGCCGAGGAGGCGGTCGCGGGCCTCGGAGGTCTTGCCGAGGTCGCGCCCGGCGAGCACGATAGCGGCGCCGCGGCGGGCCAGGTACCAGGCGGCCTGGTACCCGATGCCGGAGTTGGCACCGGTGATGACGGCGATGCGGCCAGTCTGGTCGGGGACGTCGTCGATGCCCCATCCGCGGGCCCGGCCGGGCGACTGGCCGGGCGACTGGGATGCGTGCTGCTGGCTCATCTGCGCTCCTCGGGGATCTACACAGACACGATTATCTAAGCCAAGCCGGGCACCGGGGGCTCGCCGCCCGACCAGCGGCGGACGCGCACGGCCTTGCCGACCTCGGTGCGCGGGACGGAGCCGGGGGGCAGCAGGGCCACGGCGACGGACAGGCCGAGGGTCTCCCGCAGCCGCGACTGGAGGCTGGACTCGATGTCAGCGGCAGACGGGAGTCCGGGGGCGCCATTTGTTACTCGCTCAATACATGCCACCAGGCGGAGCTGCGCTGGCTCGCGCTCGTCGAGCACGAGGAGGTAATCGGGGGCCAGGGCGGGCTCGGCCAGCAGGACGCGCTCGACCTCGCTGGGATAGACGTTCACGCCGCGGACGACCAGCATGTCGTCCTTGCGCCCGGTGATCTTGCTCATCTTGACCAGGGTGCGGCCGCACGGGCACGGGGCGCGGCGCAGGGCGGCGATGTCGCCGGTGCGGTAGCGCAGC
Source organism: Streptosporangiaceae bacterium (assembly GCA_050698895.1). GTDB lineage: Bacteria > Actinomycetota > Actinomycetes > Streptosporangiales > Streptosporangiaceae > DASUBV01. Next base: position 2,254 of record JBOHCO010001814.1, on the reverse strand, counting down.
AGGGGGAGGGCCTGCTTGGTCAGGGTGGTGAACACGAGCTCGCCGGGCGCGCCGTCGGGAACGGGGGCGCCGGTCACCGGGTCGACGGCCTCGACCAGGAAGTGATCCTCGTTGACGTGCAGGCCGTCGGCGGCCTCGACGCACTCGGCGGCGACGCCGGGGCCGATGATCTCGGACAGGCCGTAGATGTCCAGGGCGCGCAGGCCGAGCAGGTCCTGGATCCGGGCCCGCAGGGCGTCGGTCCAGGGCTCGGCGCCGAAGATGCCGGCCCGCAGAGAGGTGCGGCGGTGCCCGGCCTCGGCCAGGGCCTCGCCGAGGCGCAGCGCGTAGGAGGGGGTGCAGGTCAGGATGTCGGGCTGGAGGTCGCTGATCAGGGTCACCTGGCGGGAGGTCATCCCGCCGGAGACGGGGACGACGGTGGCGCCGAGCTCGATGGCGCCCTGGTGGATGCCCAGGCCGCCGGTGAACAGGCCGTAGCCGTAGGCGTTGTGCACGATGCTGGCCGGGGTGGCGCCGGCCGCGGCCAGGGCGCGGGCGCACATCCGGGCCCACAGCCGCAGGTCGTCACGGGTGTAGGCGACGAGGGTGGGGCGGCCGCCGGTGCCACTGGAGCCGTGCACGGCGACGACGTCCTCGCGGGGCACGGCGAGCAGGCCGAAGGGATAGGCCTCCCACAGGTCGCGCTTGGTGGTGAAGGGCAGCCGGGGCAGGTCGGCCAGGGTCAGGCCGGCGCCGCTGGTGACGCCGGCCTCGCGGAGCCGGGCGGCCTGGAGGCCGCCGGGGACGGAGAGCAGCAGGTCGACCAGGCCGCGCAGCCGGTCCTGCTGGACGGCGGCCAGGGTTTCCGCCGGCATAGCCTCGGCATCGGGCTCAAACATGACCGAAACTAGCTGTGTGCACAACGGCAACTTGCTGGGCGGACACGGCTCCTGCCTTTCGCTTGGCATTCAAGATGTATCTCGATTAAGGTGTAGCTCATGACCTCCACGCCGGATCGTTCCCGGGTGCGCCTGCCGGGTATCAGCTCACGTGCTTACGAGCACCCTGCCGATCGCTCTGCGCTCGTAGCGCTGCGCAAGCTGACCGGCTTCGATGTCATCCTCAAGAACCTCGCGGGGCTGTTCAACGACCGGGCCTTCCGGCTGATGTTCCTGGCCAGCGCGGTGCGGGTGTCAGAGGAGCAGTTCCCCAGCCTGTACCACGACTTGCTGGACGGATGTTACATCCTGGACCTGCCGAAGGTCCCGGAGCTGTTCGTCAGCCAGGACCCGATAGTCCAGGCGATGGCGGTCGGGATGGACAAGCCGTTCATCGTGATCACCAGCGGCATGGTGGACCTGATGGACGAGGACGAGATCCGGTTCGTCATCGGCCACGAGCTGGGGCACGTGCTGTCGGGTCACTCGGTCTACCGGACGATGCTGTACGCGATGATCGCCCTGGCCACCCGGCTGTCGTTCATCCCCTTCGCCTGGGTCGGCTTCAAGGCCGTGATCTGGGGCCTGGAGGAGTGGTTCCGCAAGTCGGAGCTGTCCTGCGACCGGGCCGGGCTGCTGGCCACCCAGGACCCGGAGGCGGCCCGGCGGGCGCTGATGAAGACGGCGGGCGGCTCGCGCCTGTCCGAGCTGAGCAGTGACGCGTTCCACCAGCAGGCCAAGGAGTACGACGCGGTCCCGGACATCCGGGAGAGCCTGCTCAAGCTGCTCCAGCTCCAGGGCACGACGCACCCGTTCGCGGTGGTGCGCTTCGCGGAGCTGGACCGGTGGGCGGACGAGGGCGAGTACGCCGACATCCTGGCGGGCAACTACCCGCGCCGCGAGGACGACTCGAGCACGTCGGTGGGCGACGAGTTCCGCTCGGCGACCAAGTCGTACCAGGACTCCTGGAGCCGCAGCGCGGACCCGCTGGTCGGGGTGGCCCGCGGGGTGGCCGAGACGGCCGTGGGCGCGGCCGACCGGCTGTTCAGCCGGTTCGGTGGCGGCGGCAGCGGCAGTGGCGGGAGCGGGAGCGGGAGCGGCGGCGGCACGGGCCGCAGCGAGGACGACTGAGCAGCTTCTGACCGGCGGAAGCGGCTGATTGACGCCGGCGTAGCGGCTCCGAACCGGGGCCCGCTACGCCGGCGTCAGGCGTTTCAGGACGGCCGGGCTGGGGCCGGTGTGCACGATGCCGACCCGCTGGGTGGCCCTGGTCAGCGCGACGTACAGGTCGTTGAGGCCGCGAGGCGAGGCGTCGAGCATCTCGGCGGGCTCGGCGA
>JBOHCO010001813.1:0-9036 GCA_050698895.1 Streptosporangiaceae bacterium | reverse complement strand
GCCCGGCGCCCGCCGAGGCGGCCCTGGAGCTGGCCATCGACCTGCGCCGGGCGGGCGGCGAGATCGGCGACGCGGTGGCCGCGCTGCTGGCCGACGGTAAGCCGGCGGCGCTGCCGCTGGAGCCGTGGGGGCCGGGCACGGGAAGCTGCATCTGGCGGTTCAACCGGCTCTACTGGCAGGCGCTGTCGCAGTGGGAGCAGTCCACCGGCCGGGAGTACGAGCTGGCCCTGCCGGGCGGGACGAGCGACGCCCGCAACACCGCGGCCGTCCGCGAGCTGATCCTGGAGCTGTTCAAGATCTGGGACGACCTCGACGCCCGCGGCGGGCTGCCCGCCGAGCTGTACGTGGTCGAGCTGGGCGTGGGCAACGGCGGGCAGGCCAGGACCTGGCTGGATGAGTTCGTGGCCCTGTCCCGCGCGCACCGCCGCGACTACTACCACCGGCTGCACTACCTGATGGGCGACTACTCCCCCCACGTGCTCGGCCGGGCCCGGCAGGCGGTCGCGCACCACGGCGAGCACGTCACCTCCCTGGTCGTGGACGCCACCCATCCCGCGGAGAGCCTGGGCTTCCTGCGCGGCAAGGCGTTCCTGGTCTACATCTCGAACGTGTACGACAACCTGCCCACCGACGAGGTGGCCCGGATCGGCGGGCGCTCCTACCAGGTGCAGGTGCGCGCGGTGCTGCCCGCCGCCCAGGCGCGGCGGATCGCCAGGAAGTTCTCCGCCCCGGCGGCCGACGTGCCCGGCCTGATCGGCAAGCTGCTGCGGCTCGGGCCCGAGCACGTCTGCGACGCGCTGCCGCAGCACTTCACCGAGCCGGGCGTCGCGGTCGAGTTCTGGCGGCAGATCTGGGCCGCGGTGCGGCTCCAGGAGCGCTACGTGCCGATCGAGGGCCTGGACTCCTACCGCATCGGGCCCGACCTGACCGGGGAGATGCTCCGCTCGCAGCTGGAGACCGGCGACATCCGGGTGCACGTGAACAACGGCGCGCTGAACAGCTTCGCCGACACGCTGCCGCTGCTGCACCCGTTCGGCCGCCTGGTGTGCCACGACCTGTTCGTCACCGACGTGGCCGACTACCTGACCCGGTTCCACGGGCCGGGCAAGTACGACGGCTCGGTGGTGAACTGGGTCAACGGGCCGCTGCTGCAGCACGTGGGCCGCCGGGCGGGCTTCGACGTGCGCATCGCGCCGTTCGCCCAGCGCCCGTCGTCCAACGTGAGCACGCTGACCGCGGCGGTGCGGGAGTGACCCCGCCGAGCACGCCGCCGAGAGCCCAGCCGGCCCCCGGCCGGGTGCTGTCCACCAGCGTCATCGGGTCGTTCGCGGTGCCCGAGTGGCTGGGCCAGCTCAAGAACGACTACTACCAGCGCCGGATCAGCCGCCGGTACCTGAGCGAGATCCTGGACATGGCGACCAAGGCCGCGATCGTGGACCAGGCCCGGGCGGGCATCGACCTCATCTCGGACGGCGAGCTGCGGCGCGACAACGACGTGGACTACGTGCTGCCGCGGCTGCCCGGCGTGCGCATCCCGCACCCCGACAAGGCCGACTACCTGGACTACCTGGACGCCAGCGCGGACGGCCCGCTGCCGGGCCCGCCCGAGCTGGACGCCGGGCTGGGCGGTGCCGGTCGCTCCGGCGGGCTGGGCATCGCCGACGACTTCCGGTTCGCCAGCGGGCTGACCGACCGGCCGCTCAAGGTGTCCATGACCGGCGCGTTCTCGCTGTCCCGGCGGGTCCGAGTCGGCGGGGTCAGCGGCGGCGGGAGCCAGGCCGACCTGGTCCGGGCCCTGGCTCGCGACCTGCACGCCGAGGCGGTCGAGCTGGCCGCCGCGGGCGCGCGGGTGCTGCAGGTGGACGAGCCGTTCCTGGCCGGCTACCCCGAGCAGGTCGGGCTGGCCATCGAGGCGCTGAACATCGTGACCGACGTCCCGGGCGTGAGCTGGGTGCTGCACGTCTGTTATGGAAATCGATACGCCCGGCCCCTGTGGGAGGGCCATTACGACTTCCTGTTCCCGGCGGTCAAGGACGCCCGGATCGACCAGCTCGCGCTGGAGTTCGCCCGGCGCGGCGACGAGGAGCTGGTCCTGCTGGAGCGCTACGACTGGGACCGCGGCCTGGGACTGGGCGTGATCGACGTGCGCTCGGAGCAGGTCGAGACCCCCGACCTGGTCGCGGCCCGGATCCGCCGCGGCCTGCGGTTCGTGCCGCCGGAGCGGCTGTCGGTCAACCCGGACTGCGGCCTGCGCCAGCTCAGCGGCGACGCGGCCAGGGGAAAGCTGGCCGCCCTGGTCGCCGGGGCGGCGCTGGTCCGGTCGGAGCAGAGCTGACGGCCCCTGCGCGGCATACTTGGCCCAGCGCAGCGGCCAGACTAGCCAACGCCGGACGACCTGGAGGCCAGCATGCTCTTCCCGACCTCGCTCGTGGGCAGCTACCCGCAGCCGGACTGGCTCATCGACCGGGCGCGGCTGGCCGGGCGGTTCCCGCCCCGGGTGCGGGCCACCGAGCTGTGGCGGGTCGCCCCCGAGTTCCTGGCCGAGGCTCAGCGCGACGCCACCCGGCTGGCCATCGACGACCAGCAGGACGCGGGGCTGGACATCATCACCGACGGCGAGATCCGACGGGAGAGCTACTCCAACGCCTTCGCGACGGCGCTGGACGGCGTGGACATCGACAACCCGGGCACGGCCCTGGACCGCAGCGGGCACCCCAACCCGGTGCCGCGGATCACCGGGCGGATCCGGCGCCGGGAGCCGGTCGAGGTGGCCGACGTCCAGTACCTGCGCGGCCAGACCGGCCGGACCATCAAGATCACCGTGCCCGGCCCGTTCACCATGTCCCAGCAGGCCCAGAACGACTACTACCCGAGCGCCGAGGCGGCCGCGCTGGACTACGCCGAGGCGGTCAACGCGGAGGTCGCCGACCTGTTCGCGGCCGGGGCCGACATCGTCCAGCTCGACGAGCCCTACCTCCAGGCCCGCCCCGAGGCGGCCCGGCAGTACGGGATCAAGGCGCTGAACCGGGCCCTGGAGGGCCTCACCGGCACCACCGCCGTGCACCTGTGCTTCGGCTACGCCGCGATCATCCACGACCGGCCGTCGGGCTACTCGTTCCTGCCCGAGCTGGCCGCCTGCACGGCCGACCAGATCTCCATCGAGACGGCCCAGTCCGGGCTGGACACCTCGGTGCTCAGGGAACTGCCCGGCAAGACGATCATCCTGGGCGTGCTGAACCTGGGTGACCCGGCCGTGGAGACCGCCGGCCAGGTGGCCGAGCGGGCCCGCCGGGCGCTGGAGCACGTGCCCGCCGAGCGGATCGTGCTGGCCCCGGACTGCGGCATGAAGTACCTGCCCCGCGAGTCGGCCCTGGGCAAGCTGCGGTCCATGACGGCGGCCGCGGCCCAGCTCCGCGCGGAAGCGTCGGCCTAGCGCCACGGACATCCGCCACCTCAGGCCTCGGCCATGGCCGAGATCACTGAGGTGCGGGCGGCCCGACGGGCGGGCAGCACCGCGGCCAGCACGCCCGCCGCCGTGCCGATGGCCACGTACAGCGCGATCCGCGCGTAGGGCACCGAGACCAGCCCCGCGCCGGAGGACTTGATGAACGCGTGCACCATGGCCCAGCCGAAGCCCGCGCCCAGGGCGACGCCGAGGCCCACCCCGAGCAGCGCCATCAGCAGGGCCTCGGTCAGCAGCATGCCGCGCAGCTGGCCCCTGGTCAGGCCGAGCGCGCGGAGCAGGGCCGATTCCCTGGTCCGCTCGAGCACCGACAGCGTGAGCGTGTTGGTGATGCCGAGCAGGGCGATGAGGATGGCCAGCCCGAGCAGCAGGCTGAACAGGGCCAGGATCTGGTTGACCCGGCTGGCCAGCTGGCTGCGGTAGTCGGCCACCGTGGTCACCTGGAGCAGCGGATCCGCACCCGCGGCCCGGGTCACCGCGGTCCGGGCGGCGGCGGTGCTGACCCCGGCCCGGCCGTTGATGAACACCAGCTGGGCTCCGTGCGGGTGGAACCCGCGCAGGTAGTCGGGCAGCGACAGCAGCACCTCGGTCAGCGGCCCGTCGGAGCTGTGGTAGGCCGCCACCATCCGCAGCCGCAGCGTCCCGGCGTCGGGTGTGCGCACCGTGACGGTGCCGCCCAGCCGGAGGTGCAGGGAGCGGACCAGCGACGAATCCACGGCGACGGTGCCGGGCCGCACGGCGGCCAGGGAGCCGGCCGTCACCGGCGGGCTGGCCAGCGTGAGCGCGGCGTGCGCCAGTCCGCCGACCGTCAGCGAGTCGTCGTTGACCTTGGCGTTCTGCGCGTAGAACGGCGCCACCAGGCCCAGCTGCGGTGAGGCGCGCAGGGCGCCGATGAACCGCGGCGGGACGAGCTGGCTCCCGTTCTGCCCGGCCACCGTGTAGCCGAACGGGTAGTGCTGGCTGATCGTGGCGTCGGAGGACGCCTGGGCCGACGAGGCGACCACGGTGAACACGGTGATCAGCGTGATGCCGATGGTCAGCGCGGCGGTGGTGGCGGCCACCCGGTGCGGGTTGCGGCGGGCGTTGGCCGAGGCCAGCCTGGCCGGCACGCCGGCCAGCCGGCCGGGCAGCCAGCCCAGGAAGGTGGTGACCGGCGGCGAGATCAGCGGGCCGATGGCCAGCACGGCCACGAAGAACACGCATCCTCCGGCGGCGATCTCCACGAACCCGGCGGAGCCGTTGACGTGCTGCATGCCGAGATAGGTGAGGCCCAGCCCGGCCGCGCCGAACAGGATCGCGATGCCGATCCGGACCCAGCCGACGTGGCGCGTGACCCGCGGCTCGGGCGCGCCCAGCGCCGCCACCGGCGGGACCCGGGTGGCGGACCGGGCCGGCAGCACCGCGGCCGCCGTGGTCACCAGCACCCCGGTGGCCAGGGCAATGGCGACCGTCTGGCCGCTGAGCACCAGCGACCCGGTCGGCACGGGCACGCCGAACGCCGCGAACACCTGCTCCAGGGCCCAGCCCAGGCCGAGGCCGGCCAGCACCCCGGCGGCCGAGGCGGCCGCGCCGACCACCACGGCCTCGGCCAGCATGCCGGCGAACACCTGCCGCCTGCTGGCCCCGACGCAGCGCAGCAGGGCCAGCTCACGCCGGCGCTGCGCGGCCAGGATGGTGAACGTGTTGAAGAGCGGCGAAGCTGTTGTAGAAGGACTGGTTCATGGACGCGCCCAGGATCAGGGTGGCGGCCACGAAGCCGACCCCGGCCGTGATGGCCAGGCAGGACAGGGCCATCCGCATGGCCCGGTGGCGCAGGCTGGCGAGCGTGGTGCGCAGCATGACCGGGCCTCACTCCCCCGACCAGGCGGGGCCGGAGTCGCGCAGGTGATCGAGCACCGTCTCCGGGGCGGGGTCGAGCAGTTCGCCGGACACCTGGCCGTCGGCCAGGAACAGCACCCGGTCGGAGTAGCTGGCCGCGACCGGGTCGTGGGTGACCATGATCACGGTCTGGCTCAGCTCGCGGGCGCACGACCGCAGGAAGCCGAGCACCTCGGCGCCGGACCGGGAGTCGAGGTTGCCGGTCGGCTCGTCGGCGAACACCACGTGCGGCCGGGTGATGAGCGCCCGGGCGCAGGCCACCCGCTGCTGCTGGCCGCCGGACAGCTCGGCGGGCCGGTGCCGCAGCCGGCTGGCCAGCCCGGTGGCGCCGATCACCGTGTCCCACCAGCCGGCGTCCGGCGTGGTCCCGGCCAGCTCGAGCGGAAGCCGGATGTTCTGCTCGGCGGTCAGGGTGGGCAGCAGGTTGAAGGACTGGAAGACGAACCCGACGCTGGTCCGGCGCAGCCTGGTCAGCGCCTTGTCGCTGAGCCCGGTCAGCTCGCGGCCCCCGATGCGGACCGACCCCGAGGTGGCCGTGTCCAGGCCGGCCAGGCAGTGCATGAGCGTGGACTTGCCGGAGCCGGACGGGCCCATGATGGCGTGGAACTCACCGCTGGCGAACTCGGCGCAGACGCCGTCGAGCGCGCGGACCGCGGTCGGGCCGGAACCGTACACCTTGACCAGATCGGTCGCGGCGGCCGCCGTGGCGGCGGGGGCAAGTACAGGCATGTTGCGTTCTCCGTTGGTCGCCCAGGTAGTCACTCAGGGAAGGTGAGAAGAACGCTAGGGTCCGCGCGGCCCGGCGCGCGTCGGCCTGGATGCTGGTTCTGGCGTCCGCCTGGAGGAGGACGCGCTCAGGTTAATCCGCGGGCGCGGACCAGGCCGGTCTCGTAGGCCAGCACGACGGCCTGCACCCGGTCGCGCAGGCCGAGCTTGGCCAGCACCCGCCCGACGTGGGTCTTCACCGTGGCCTCGGAGACGAACAGCCGCCCGGCGATCTCGCCGTTGGACAGGCCCTGGGCCACGTGCACCAGGACCTCGCGCTCCCGGCTGGTCAGGCCGTCCAGGGCGACCGGGACCAGGTCGTCCCCGGCCGGGAACAGCGGCGCGAAGCGGTCGATGAGCCGGCGGGTCATCGACGGCGCCACCACCGCGTCCCCGGAGTGCACCGCGCGGATCGCGAACAGCAGCTCCTCGGGCGGCACGTCCTTGAGCAGGAAGCCGCTGGCTCCGGCCTTGAGCGCGGCGTAGGCGTACTCGTCCAGGTCGAACGTGGTGAGCATCAGCACCCGCGGCAGCTCGCCCGCCCGGCAGATCCGCCGGGTCGTCTCGATGCCGTCCAGCCGGGGCATGCGCACGTCCATCACCACCACGTCGGCGGTCACCGACTGCAGCAGGTGGGTCGCGGCCAGCCCGTCGCCCGCCTCGCCGACCACCGACATGTCGTCCTGGGCGTCGAGCACCATGCGGAACCCGGCCCGCACCAGCTCCTGGTCGTCGACCAGCATGATCCGGATGCTCACGCGGCGCCGTGCCTCTCCCGCTCGGTCACGCGGCCCCGGTTCGCCACTGGTAATCGGGGTGGTCGGCGTCGAACGGGAGCGGGGCCTGGCCCGCCGGGATCAGCGGGAGGCGGGCGGTGACCTGGTAGCCGCCGCCCGGCCGGGGGCCGGCCTCCAGCGAGCCGCCGTAGACGGCGACCCGCTCGCGCATGCCGATCAGGCCGTGCCCGGCGCCGTCGGTCACCGCGGCCGCGCCGCGCCCGTCGTCGGTGATGGTCAGCACCAGCGCGTCCTCGCAGTAGCGCAGGATCACCTGGGCCTGCGCGGCCGGGCCGCCGTGCTTGCGCACGTTGGTCAGCGACTCCTGCACGGTCCGGTAGGCGGCCAGGGCCACGCCGCTGGGCAGCGGGCCCGGCACGCCCTGCACGGTGAACGAGACCGCCAGCCCCGAGGCGCGGGTCTGGTCCAGCAGCTCGTCGAGCTGGCCGACGCCGGGGATCGGGGCCACGCCGGACCGCTCGTCGGCGCTGCGCAGCACGCCCAGCATGTGGCGCATCTCGTCCAGCGCCTGCCGCCCGGTGCTGGAGATCGCGGCCAGCGCCTGCCGGGCCCGCTCGGGTGACCGGTCCAGCGCGTAGGAGGCCCCGTCGGCCTGCACCACCATGACGCTGACGTTGTGCGCGATGACGTCGTGCAGCTCGCGGGCGATCCGCGCCCGCTCGGCCGCCGCGGCGATCTGGGCCTGGGCATCGCGCTCGCGCTCCAGCCGGGCGGCCCGGTCCTCCAGCGCCGCGTAGTAGGCCCGGCGGTTCCGCATGGAGTCGCCGAGGGCCCAGGCGATCAGCGACGGGCCGCCGAAGACGATCGAGCCGATCATGATCCAGGACGGCAGGTCTATCCGGCCCGGAATCCAGCGGGCCATCGCGGCCACCGAGCCCAGCAGGCACAGGATCAGGCCGTTGCGCGAGACCCGGCGCGGGCAGTAGGCGGCCAGCGTGTAGAGCAGGACCACGATGGCCAGGTCGGCCGCGCTCGGCCGGAGGCCGACCAGCACCTGGACCCCGCCCACTACCAGGCTCACGGCGAAGGCGCCGATCGGGTGCTGGCGCCGGAACACCACGGGGAGCGCGATCAGGATCACGATCGGAAGTCCCAGCAGGTTGCCGCGGGACAGCACCGTACCCAGTCCGCCGAGCGCCAGCACAGCCGCCAGCACGCCGTCCACCAGCCTCGGGTGGCGGCGCACCCATGCGTACACGGCGACCACGCGCTCCAGCCTAGGGTCGCCGGCTAGCGCATGCATCATCCTGCAGGATGGCGACCGCGTCATCATGGCGGATGACGGTGGCCGGGCTAGGCTCCAGCCATGACTGACCTAGCCGATCTCGCCGAGCTAGTCCGCCTCGACCACGGGCTGAGCGTGGTGTCCACGCTCCGCGCCGACGGCACCATCCAGTCGTCCGTGGTGAACGCCGGGGTGGTCGCGCACCCCATCACCGGGACCCCGGCCGTCGCCTTCACCACCCGCGCCGGGGCGGCTAAGCTGGCCCACCTGCGGACCCGGCCGCGGCTGAGCCTGGTCGTCCGGGCGGGCTGGAACTGGGTCGCCGCCGAGGGCCCGGTCGAGCTGGCCGGCCCGGCCGACCCGCTGCCCGGCATCGACGCCGAGGGCCTGCGCATCCTGCTGCGGGACGCGTTCACCGCCGCGGGCGGGTCCCACGACGACTGGGCCACCTACGACCGGGTAATGGCCCAGGAGGGCCGGGCCGTCGTGCTGCTGACCCCGGACCGGGTGTACTCCAACCCGGCCTGAGCGCCTAGGCTGAGCGCCCGGGCTCGGCGCTCAGGCCGACGGTGCTGCTGGCCGGCCGTCAGGCACCAGCGGTGACCGCGCCGATCAGGTCGTCGCCTGTGTAGGCCCGGCCGCCCAGGCCCCAGCCCCCGTCCGGCGCGTTGAGGATGTTCACCCAGATGTCCTCCCGGCCGTGCCCGGCCGCCGTCAGCGAGGCCACGATGTTGGTGGCCGCCGTGATGAACGCCGCGCGCGCCTCCAGCGCGGCCAGCCCGATGCTGGGCAGCTTGAGCTCGACCAGGACCAGCGGCCGGTTCGCCCCGCCCGCGTAGACGTTCTCGGGCGGCAGGACGTGCACCGTCCCGCCCACGACCGAGGTGAAGAAGCTGTTCCCTGTGAGT
>JBOHCO010001812.1:0-7952 GCA_050698895.1 Streptosporangiaceae bacterium | reverse complement strand
GTTCGTGTGGTTCGAGCTGATGGGCGTGTCCGCCTACGCGCTGACCGCCTACCGGCCCGAGGAACGCGGGCCGATCCAGGGCGCGCTGAACTTCGCCATCACGAACAGCGTCGGCGCCTACCTGTCGCTGTCCGGCATCGCGCTGATCTACGGGCGCACCGGGGCGCTGAACATGGCCCAGATCGGCGCCTACGTCACCCGGCACCGGGCGGACGGCCTGGTCGTGGTGGCGTTCCTGCTCATCATCACCGGGCTGCTGATCAAGGGCGCCATCGTCCCGTTCCACCTGTGGCTGCCGGACGCGCACGCGGTCGCGCCGACCCCGGTGTGCGTGCTGTTCTCCGGCGTGATGGTGGAACTCGGGCTGTACGGCGTGGCCCGGGTCTACTGGTCGGTGTTCGGCGCCGCGCTCGGCCACCGGGCCGCCATCACCGGCGTCTTCCTGACCCTGGGCCTGCTCACCGCCCTGACCGGCGCGCTGTTCTGCATCCGGGAACGGCACATCAAGCGGCTGCTGGCCTTCTCCACCATCAGCCACGCCGGGATGTTCCTGGCCGGCATCGCGCTGCTGACCCCGCTGGGCCTGGCCGGAGTCGCGGTGTACGTGGCCGGGCACGCCCTGCTCAAGGCGGCCCTGTTCCTGTGCACCGGCATCGTGCTGCACCGGCTGGGCTCAGTCAACGAGAGCTGGCTGCACGGCCGGGCCCGGCACCTGCGGGTCACCGGCGTGGTGTTCACCGCCGCCGCGCTCGGCCTGGCCGACCTGCCGCCGTTCGCCACGTTCGCCGGCAAGGGCTGGATCGACGCCAGCGCCGCCGACCGGGGCCTGACCTGGATCAGCGCGGTGCTGATCCTCAGCTCGGTGCTGGTCGGCGGCGCCGTGCTGCGGGTCGCCGGCGGAGTCTTCTACGGGCTCGGTGACCCGCCCGCCGAGGACCCGCAGATGAGCCGGGAGGCGTCGGAGGAGACCAGCGAGACGGCCCGGGGCAAGGACCGGACGCCGCTGTCCATGATCATCCCCGCCGCCGGGCTGGCCGCCGGCGCCCTGGTCCTGGGCGTGCTGGCGGTCGGCGTGCTGCCGGGCCTGGACCGTGCCGTCCAGGCCGGGGCGGTGCGGTTCCAGGACCAGGGGGCCTACAACGCCGCGGTGCTGGCCGGCCGGGCCACCGCGCATCCGGCGGCGCTGTTCCCGGCCGGGGACACCGGGACCACCGCGGCCGACGGCGTCATCGGCGCGGCCTCGGCGGAGGCCGCGCTGGTGGTGGCCGGGCTGTCGCTGTACTGGCGGCGGCTGCCGCTGCCGCGGCGGCGAGCGGGGTCCGGCCCGTTCCTGGCCGGCCCGGTCCAGGCCTTCCAGAGCGGCGTCATCAACGACTACGTGACCTGGATCGTCGTCGGCATAGCGGGCGTGGGCGGCATCCTCGCCCTCACCCTCAGGTAACGGCGCGCGCGGACCAGCCGCGGGCGCGGCCCTTATGGTACTTTTGCTCGTCAAAAGCTGAGCCAAAGGACCTGGGGGACCAGTGGGGAACGTATTCGACAACCTCAAAAAGTCCTATGGCGAGATGTTCCAGGGAACGGTCGGCCAGGCCTCTGCCCCGGCATTTTCGGAATCGGCGGCAGCGGCGGCCCAGGCGGCCTATGAGAGCCAGCCGGCGGGCACCGCCCCGGCGGCCAGATATGAGGCGGCTAAGGCTGCCGTCGCTGTTCACCTCGCTCCGGCCGCCGCCGTCGCCGCGCCTGCTATCGCGCATATTTTTGACGCCATGCATGCCCAGCCGCCTGCGCCGGTCACCCCGGACACGTCCACCGCGCAATCGGTGAAGGATGCGGCCAGGCAAACGGCCGCGTTGGCCCTCGGCTCGATCTCCGGGACGCTGAAGCTCAGCGGGCCGTCCCTGCTCGGCACCGCGGCCCGGGTCTGGTTCGGGGTGGCTTCCGTGGTTATTTCCGGCGGCTCGGTCGGCACGGTTTTCTGGCTGGCCGACCATAGGCATAGCGGCACGGCCATCTATATCGCGCTCGCGATTGCCATCTTCATGGGCATGCTAACGCTTCTTCTGTGCGTTACCGGCTATTCGAACGTCAACATCCAGGGCTCGCGAGGCAACTCCGGCTAGTCACCGTGAGCAGATCCTCGTGATCAGCTCGCGGACCGGCGCCTGGTGGCCGCGCTGCTCAGCTTGCCCGCGGCGGCGGCCGCCGAGCCGGCGGTCTTGCGCCCCTTCGGCCGGGCCGTGCCGCGGGGCTGCGGCCGGGCCGTCGCGCGCTCGGTCGCCTCGCGGATCTGGTCGCCCAGCTCGCGCGCCTGGAACGGGCTGAGCGCCTGGCGCAGCTGCGGCCAGACGCGGGTCTCCTCGAACTCGATGTGCCGGCGGGCGGCCGGGATCAGCTCGGTGAGGAGCTCATCGAACTCGTCGTCGTCCGGCTCGAGCTGGTCCAGCCGGGCCAGGGCCGCCCGGCCCGCCTGCTCCTGGGCGCTGGCCTCGTCGGCCAGCCTGCTGCCGTCGCCGAGCCGCTCGCGCACGGCGGGCCAGAAGTACTCCTCCTCGGCGGCCTCGTGCCGCGACGAGTCGATCACCAGCCGCTCGGCGGCCAGCTTGCGGGCCTTGAGCACCTGCGGGCTGGCCCCGGCCGCGTGGCCAGGGCTGGACTCCAGCGCCGCGAGCAGCAGCCGCACGTCGCCGTGATCGGCCCTGAGAACCTCGAATACATCGGCCATGACACCTCCTGTGGTGCAGTTTCCGGGGCGGTGAGCCAGGAACAGGCCCGCTACCCGAGTCCCGCCGGGTCATGCGGATATGCCGTGACCCGTGGCATCGGCGCAGGCCCGGCCCGGTCCGGCACGTTTGCCCGCGGAGGGGCGGGGTAGCCAGAAGTCGGGGTAGCCAGAAGTCCTGAGGCAATTGCGTGACGGAGAGATCTCATGGGGGATCTGCGCCCCGACCAGACCAGCGTCCGCCGACCCGGCCGGAAGGCCACGAGGGCGGCCCAGGGCCGCGGCCTGCGAACGGCCGCCACGGCGTCCGGAGCGCCGGAGGCGCCGCCCGCCGTGCGGGCCGCGCTGGGCAAGCTGCGCGACGCGGCCGCTGCGCACGACGAGGAGCTGCGGGCGCCCCGCCCGCCCCGGAGCCAGGCAGCTCACTAGGGGGCAGGCGCCGGCCGGCCGGCATGCGCGGGCATCGTCCGGGTAGCTGAGGTGCCGAGCTGAGAGCGAGGTACTCGCGTTGAGCAACGAGACCAACGAGAGCAGCAAGCGCACCGGTCAGGATGGCCGTGAGGCCCTGCGTCAGACGGGCGGACCCGGCCGGGCGGTGATCCTGATGGCCGGCATCACCGCCCTGGGCGGGCTGCTGTTCGGCTATGACACCGGGGTTGTGTCCGGCGCGCTGCTGTTCCTCAAGGACGACTTTCCGCACATTACCTCGTTCCAGAAAGAGCTGGTCACCAGCCTGCTGCTGGTCGGCGCGGCGATCGGCGCCCTCGGCGCGGCGCGGCTGGCCGACCGCATCGGCCGGCGGCCGACGATCCTGATCACGGCGCTGGTCTTCATCGTCGGCGTGCTGCTGGCCGCGTTCACGCCCACCTACGGGGTGCTGCTGGTGGCCAGGGTGGTCATCGGCCTGGCCGTCGGATCGGCCTCGATGACCGTCCCGATGTACATCGGCGAGGCTGCGCCGCCGCGGATCCGCGGCGGCCTGGTCAGCCTCAACCAGCTGGCCATCACCTCCGGCATCCTGGTCTCCTACCTGGTCGACTACGGGCTGGCCGGGTCGCGGGACTGGCGGCTGATGTTCGGGCTGGCCACCATCCCGGCGGTGCTGCTGTTCGTCGGCATGCTGACCCAGAAGGAGAGCCCGGCCTGGCTGGTCGCCCACGACCGCGAGGACGACGCCCGCCGGGTGCTGTCCCGGCTGCGGCACGGCGACGCGGTCGATGACGAGCTGGAGAGCATGAAGAAGGGGGCCAGCCGGGAGGACGTGTCCACCCGCGAGCTGCTCAACCCGCGGCTGCGCGGGGTGCTCAGCCTGGGCGTGCTGCTGGCCGTCTTCCAGCAGGTCACCGGCATCAACACGGTCATCTACTACGCCCCGACGCTGCTCGCCAGCGCGGGCCTGGGCTCGTCGGCCGCGCTGCTGGCCAACGTGGTCAACGGGGTGGTCAACGTCGGCATGACGATCGTGGCCATCTGGCTGCTCGACCGGGTGGGCCGGCGCAAGCTGCTGATCAGCGGGACCTGCGGCATGGCCGTGGCGCTGACCGTGCTGGCACTGGTCTTCCTGATCGGCGGGGACACGCTGACCGGCGCGGGGGCCTACGTCGCGATCGTGGCGCTGTTCTTCTACACCGGCTCGTTCGCGATCGGCCTGGGGCCAGTGTTCTGGCTGCTGATCAGCGAGATCTACCCGGTCCGGGTCCGGGCGTCGGCGATGAGCGTGGCCACCTTCGCCAACTGGGCGGCCAACTTCGTGGTCACGGTGTCGTTCCTGACCCTGCTCAGCGCGATCACCAACGCCGGGACGTTCTTCCTGTTCTCCTTCCTGACCCTGGTGGCGGTGGCCTACTTCTGGCGCCGGGTGCCGGAGACCAAGGGCCGGCGGCTGGAGGACATCACCGCGGAGGTCGAGGGGCGGAAGGTACCCGGTCAGGCGGTGCGGTAGCGCTCCGCGTCGGCCTCCCGCAGCGCCAGGCCCAGCCCGGGCGCGGCGGGGTCGGGGGTGAGCTGGCCGCCGTGCGGGCTGAGCACCCCGTCGAACAGCATCCCCTCGATGCGCTGATGGTCGTGGAAGTACTCGCAGTGCCGCAGGTTGGGCACCGTCACCCCGACCTGGGCGTGCAGGCTGGGCGCGCAGTGCGCGGAGACCTGGAGGTTGTGCGCGGCGGCCAGCGCCGCGCCGCGGACGAAGTCGGTGATCCCGCCGCAGCGGGTGACGTCGAGCTGGAGGCAGTCCACGGCGCCCGCGTCGATGAGCGTGGCGGCGTCGGCCAGCGACCAGCAGTACTCGCCGGCCGCGACGTCGGGCAGGACCTGGCCGCGAACCACGGCCAGCCCGGCCGGGTCGCGGGACGACACCGGCTCCTCGAACCAGGTCACGCCGTAGTCGTCCATCGCCCGGGCGACCCGGATGGCCTGGGCGGCGGTGTAGCCGCCGTTGGCGTCCACGTACAGCCCGGTGTCCGGGCCGATGACCTCGCGGGCCAGCGCGACCCGGGCCAGGTCCCGGCGCTGGTCGCCGCCCCAGGACTGGCCGATCTTGATCTTAACCCGGGGGATGCCGTCGCCGTCGACCCACCCGGTGAGCTGCTCGCGGGTCTGCCGCTCGTCGTAGCTGGTGAACCCGCCGCTGCCGTAGACCGGCACGGCCTCGCGGGCCCGCCCGAGCAGGTCGGCGACCGGGAGATCGAGCAGCCGCGCCTTGAGGTCCCACAGGGCGATGTCCAGCGCCGACAGCGCCGTGGCCCCGACTCCCGGCCGGCCCACGTTGCGCAGCGACCGGGCCAGGTCCTCGGCGATGGCCGGGACGCCGAACGCGGGCCGCCCCACGGCGACCGGCTTCAGGAGATGAATAACAAGGTCCGCCGCGGCGCCGGCTGCGTATGACCAGCCGATCCCCTCCCGGCCGCCGGCTACGGCGGTCACGAGCACCATGGTGGTGTGATCCCAGGCCAGCGTGCCGTCGGCCTCGGGGGCGTCGGCGGGGATGTCGTAGACGGCGGCGCGGACGTCGCTGATGACCGGTGAGTCAGGCATCCGTCTCCTCTACCTGGCCCGGCCGCCGGCAAACACGGTTAGGCGGCGGCGGCCGCGGTAACTGGAGGTGATGTTCGAGAACTTCGCGCTGGAGCGGATCGACGTCGGCGACGCGGAGCTGCGGGTCCGCCACGGCGGCTCGGGACCGCCGGTGCTGCTATTGCACGGCCATCCGCGCACCCACGCCACCTGGCACATGGTCGCGGCCGCGCTGGCGGACCGGTTCACGGTCGTCTGCCCGGACCTGCGCGGCTACGGCGAGTCCTCCAAGCCCGCCACCACCGCCGACCACGCCCCGTACTCCAAGCGGGCCATGGCCGGCGACTGCGCCGCGCTGATGCGGCTGCTCGGCCACGACCGCTACGCGGTCGCCGGGCACGACCGCGGGTCGTATGTCGCCCGCCGCCTGGCCATGGATCATCCGGCCGCGGTGCGGCGGCTGTGCCTGCTGGAGGGCATCCCGATCGGGGAGGCCCTGGCCCGCTGCGACGCGAAGTTCGCGGCCAGCTGGTATCACTGGTTCTTCTTCGGGCAGACCCAGCGGCCCGCCGAGCGGTTCATCAGCGCGGATCCGGATGCCTGGTACACCGCCACCGCCGAGCACATGGGCCCGGAGGCCTTCGCCGACTACCAGCGCGCGATCCACGATCCCGCCACCGTCCGCGCCATGGTCGAGGACTACCGGGCCGGCCTGGGCATCGACCGCGAGCACGACGACGCCGACCGGGCGGCGGCCCGCCGGATCGGCTGCCCGCTGCTGTTCCTGTGGGCGGCGCGGGACGACCTCGAGGACCTGTACGGCGACCCGCTGCCCATCTGGCGCGAGTGGGCCGACGACGTGCGCGGTCACTCCATCGACTGCGGCCACCACATGGCCGAGGAGGCGCCGGCCGAGCTGGCCGCCGAGCTGGCGGCCTTCTTCGCTGTTTGGGACCGGCCCACGGGGTAGCTGCGACAGATCACCCACCGGGAGGACAACCATGCAAGACGCGCGCCACGAGGCGGAACGGGCCGCGCTGGGCATTGATCGGATGATCCGTGACGTCGAGACCGGCCGGTTCGAGCGCAGCCTGTCCGCGCTGACCGCGGCCGGGGCGCTGATCACCGCGGCCGAGATCTTCTTCGAGCACGACAGTGCCAGCTTCGGCAACAAGATGATGTGGGTGCCCGTGACCCTGGGGCCGATCGGCGCCGCCGCGGGCATCGCCGGGTTCTTCAGCCGCCGGATGGCCAAGACCGCGCTGCCGATCGCCTCGGCGGCGATCGTGGCTAACGGGATCCAGGGCACCTACCTGCACGCCCGCGGCATCGCGCAGAAGCCGGGCGGCTGGTCCAACGTCCGCTACAACATGGAGATGGGCCCGCCGCTGCTGGCCCCCCTGCTGGTCACCATGGTCGGCGGCATGGGCCTGCTGGCCGCGATCCTGCGGCGCGAGCAGTGAGGCGGGCACGGGAGCGGGTTGCCGAGACGGGCGGGGCGCGCTTTCCGGGCTTCGACGCCGCCGCGCAGGCCCGGCACTGGGACCCGGCCACGGCCGGCGTGGTGCTGGACCGGCTGGCCATGCCGCCCGATATCCGGTTCTTCACCCCGGCCGAGGAAGCCGCCGCGACCGCGCTGTGCGACGAGCTGCTCGGCCAGGTCAAGGAGCCCCTGGTGCCGCTGGTGCCGCTCATCGACGCCCGGCTCGCCGAGCACCAGACCGACGGCTGGCACTACGACGACATGCCCGAGGACGGCCAGGCCTGGCGGGACTCGCTGAGCTACCTGGACGCGGACGCACGGGACAAGTTCGGCTCCGGGCTGGCCGAATGCGCCCCGGCCGACCGGCTGGCGGTCATCCAGGCCGTGCAGGACGCCGGCTCGGGCGACTGGCATGGCCTGAACGCGGGCCACGTGTGGAGCCTGTGGACCCGCTACGCCTGCACGGCGTTCTACGCCCACCCGCTGGCCTGGAACGAGATCGGCTTCCCCGGCCCGGCCTACCCGCGCGGCTACAAGAACCCCGGCGTAGGCAAGCGGGAGCCGTTCGAGGTCGCCGACGCCCGCCCGTCGGAGGACCCGGCGCACGGAGAGGGCCGCTGATGGCGGGGGTACGCGAGCGCAACGAGTCCGCCTGGCTGCTGCCCAACGACGGCACCAGGACCAATCACAGGCTGCGCGCCGACATGCGCCGGTTCGCCGACAGCGACACCGTCGACC
>JBOHCO010001811.1:0-6426 GCA_050698895.1 Streptosporangiaceae bacterium | reverse complement strand
TCGAGGCCCGGCCGGCGGCCAGGTGGCGCTGGGTGGTGCCCCGGTCCCGTGGTGCGCGGGCGTGGCTGATCTCGGCCGCGGACCGGGCCCAGGCCTCGTCAAAGGGGTGGCTGGGGGAGGCGAGCATCCGCATGACCTCGACCTCGGACACCACGGGGCGGTCCTCGGTGTCGGGCAGCCGGGCCAGGCGGCCGAAGCGGGCCAGGTTGGGCAGGTTGAGGTAGCGGAGCGCGGCGATGGACAGGCCGGCGGCCGGGGCGATGCCCATCGCGAACGTGACGGTGCGCACCCGCGACGGGAACAGGATGGCCGTGGTCAGGGCCAGCCCGGCGCCCATGGAGGCGCCCATGACGTGAGCGGAGTCCCAGCCGAGGGCGTCCATGACGGCGACGCCGTCGGCGGCCATGTCGGCGCCGGTGTAGGCGGGCTCGGTGCGGCGGAACAGCACGCGCACGGGCCGGCCGCCGGCCGCCGCCGGCGGCTTGACATGGGTCGACAGGCCGGTGTCGCGGTTGTCGAACCGGGCCACGCAGAAGCCGCGGTCGGCCAGCGCCTGGCAGAACCCGTCGGGCCACATGGTCACCATCTGGAAGTCGAGGCCGGCGATGAGCAGCAGCGGCTCGCCGCCGGCGTCGCCGAAGGTCTGGTAAGCGATCTCGACCTCGCCGTTGCGAGCCCGGCGGATCTCCTCGGTATCGTTGCCCATGCATCCGCATTGTAAAAGGTTCGCTCGAAGATCACAATGCGAGTGCATTGCAAACAGGCGCGGGATACGCTGCGCAGGTGACGGCAGGCAGTGATGGGCTGGCAGTGACCACTGATACCGAGAGCACTGATACCGAGAACACCGATGCCGAGAACACCGATGCCGAGAACACCGATGCCGACGAGCGGCTGCGGCGGTTCGCGCGCAGCCGCCGGTTCCTGCTCGGCCGGCCGCGGGACCTGGCCTTCGCTTCGGGCCGGCTGCTGTTCCTGCGCGCGCTGGCGGCCGACGACCCGGTCACCGGCCTGTGGTCGCTCGACCCCGCGACCGGGGAGGAACGGCTGCTGGCCGACCCGCGCGCGCTGCTGGGCGGCCAGCCTGAGCTGATCCCGGCCGCCGAGCAGCGCCGGCGCGAGCGGAGCCGGGAGACCGCGCGCGGCATCGTGGCGTACACGCTGGACACGGCCGGCCGGCGGGCCGCGTTCGCGCTGTCCGGGCGGCTGTTCACCTGCGACCTCGGCGGCGACCTCGACAGCGACCTCGACCGTGACGACCCGGGCCGCGGGGTCATACGCGAGATTGCGGTCGCGGGCCCGTGCGTCGACCCTCAGCTCAGCCCGGACGGGAACGCGGTCGCCTGGCTGGCCGGCCGGGCGCTGCGGGTCACCGGCCTGGACGGCCGGGTGCTGCTGGAGCTGTCTGACCAGGACCCGCAGGTGAGCTTCGGCGCGGCCGAGTTCGGCGCCGCCGAGGAGATGAGCCGCCACCACGGCTGCTGGTGGAGTCCCGATGGCCAGCGGCTGCTGGTGGCGCGGGTCAGCGAGCATGACGTCGCGTCCTGGTGGCTGGGCGATCCGTCGGACGCGGCGACCGAGCCGGTGCGCCAGCGGTACCCGTTCGCCGGCACGGCCAACCCGGACGTCCGCCTGCTGCTGGCCGGCCTGGACGGCTCGACTACGCACGTCGACGTCCCCACTGACGAGCTTCCCTACCTCCTGGCGGCCCGGTGGGGTCCGGCCGGGCTGCTGCTGGTCCTGCATACCCGCGATCACGGCCGCAGCGAGATCCGGGCCGTCGACCCCGAGACTGGCGCGACGCGGCTGGTCCGCGCGGACACTGATCCGGACTGGCTGGAGCTCACCCCGGGGACGCCGCGCTTCCTGGGCGGCGGCCGGCTGCTGCACGCCGCGGCCTCCGAGGACACCCACCGCCTGGTCATCGGCGACGAGCCGGTGACGCCGCCGGGCCTGCAGGTCATCAGCGTGGCCGGCACCGCCGGCGAGACAACGATCTTCTGCGCGACGACGGAGCCGGTCGAGCGGCACGTGTACTCGCTCGATCACCGGACCGGCGAGATCACCCGGCTGTCCGGCGAGCCGGGCCTGCACAGCGCGGTGGCGGATGGCTCGCTGCTGGCCATCTCGTCGGAGACGCTCGCCGACGACGGCAGCACCGTGCGCGTGCTCAGCGGCGGGCAGCAGGTCGCCACCGTCAGGTCACTGCCCCAGCCGGCCTTCGCGCCCGGCGTGACGCTGCTGGCCGCGGGCGAGCGGGAGCTGCGGACCGCGGTCGTGCTGCCCCGCGACGACATCCGGCCGGCTGGCCCGCTGCCCATCGTGATGGCCCCGTACGGCGGGGCGGCCCAGCAGGTCCTCAGCGCGCGGCGGCTGTTCTACGAGCCGCAGTGGCTGGCCGACCAGGGCTTCGCGGTAATCGTCGCGGACGGTCGCGGCTCGCCGGGGCGCGGCCCGGGCTGGGAGCGCGCGTTCCGGTTCGACGTGGCGACCGCGGCCCTCGAGGACCAGGTGGCGGCGCTGGAGCACGTCGTCGGCCAGTATCCGGGCGAGCTCGACGCCAGCCGCGTCGGCATCCCCGGCTGGTCCTTCGGCGGGTACCTGTCGGCGCTCGCGGTGCTGCGCCGGCCCGACGTGTTCGCGGCCGCCATCGCGGGCGCGCCGGTCAGCGAGTGGCGCTGGTATGACACCGTGGCCACGGAGCGCTGGCTGGGGCACCCGGCTCATCATCCGGACGCCTACGACCGCAGCTCGCTGCTCCCGCTGGCCGCCGGGCTCACCCGGCCGCTGCTGCTGGTGCACGGGCTGCTGGACGACAACGTGCACCCGCGGCACTCGCTGCAGCTCTCCCGGGCCCTGGCCGCCGCCGGGCGCGACCACGAGCTGCTCCTGCTGCCCGGCGTCACGCACGTGGCCTGGCCGCCGGAGATCATCGAGCAGCTGCTCGCGGCGCACGTCCGGTTCTTCCGCCGCTGCCTGGTGCCGGGTGACCAATGGCCGTAACGATCCTGCGCAACGCGTCGGTGCTCGACGCGGAGCACGGCGCGCTTCAGGACGGGCTGTCGGTGGTCGTGGAGGACGGCCGGATCGCGGACGTCGGGCCCGGCCTGACCGGCCCGCGCGACGCGGTCACCCTGGAGGTGGCCGGCCGGACGGTCATGCCCGGGCTGATTGACGCGCACACGCACCCCGCGATCGTGGACCACGACATCTTCGCCATGGCCGAGTGGCCGCCCAGCTACGTCGCCGCCCGCGCCGGCCGGGTCCTCGCGGGCATGCTCGCGCGGGGCTTCACCACCATCCGGGATGTCGGGGCCGGGGAGATCGGGCTGGCCAGGGCCGTTGAGGAGGGCTATTTCACCGGCCCGCGCATGTTCTACGGCGGCAAGCAGCTGTCCCAGACCGGCGGGGCGGGCGACTGGCGGGCGCCGAGCCGCCAGGTCTACGACGGCAACTACTACTCCCCCGCCATCGGGGTCATCTGCGACGGCGTGGCCGAGGTCCGGCGGGCGGTCCGCGAGGAGGTCCGCCGCGGGGCGCACCACATCAAGGTCTACCTGAGCGGCGCGGTCGACTCGCCCAGCGACCGGGTGGACTCGACGCAGTTCTCCATGGAGGAGCTGCGGGCCATCGTCGAGGAGGCCACGGCGGCCAGCATCTACGTGGCCGGCCACGCCTACACCTCGCGCGCCATCAACCGCGGCCTGGAGGCGGGCGTGCGGAGCATCGAGCACGGGAACCTGATGGACGCCAGCAGCATCCCGCTGTTCCAGCGGCACCAGGCGTTCTACGTGCCCACCATCGTCACCTACCACGCCCTCGCCGCCCGGTCCCGCCAGGGCCTGCTGCCCGCGGAGATCGCGGTCAAGCTCGAGAAGGTCATCAGCGGCGCGCTCGGGGCGCTGGAGATGGCGCACGCGGCGGGCCTGCCGATCGTCTACGGCACGGACCTGTTCGCCGACCTGCACGACCAGCAGCTCCAGGAGTTCACGATCCGGTCCGAGATCCAGCCGCCGGCCGACCTGATCCGGTCGGCGACGGTCACCGCGGCCCGGCTGCTGCAGCGCGAGGGGCAGCTCGGCGTCGTCGCGCCGGGCGCGCTGGCCGACCTGCTGGTCATCGACGGGAACCCGCTGGACGACATCGCCGTGCTGACCACCCCGCAGCGGTCGCTCCGGCTCATCATGAAGGACGGCCAGATCTTCAAGAACGAGCTGTAGGCGGTGGCATGCCGAAGCGGGTTGACCCGGCCGAGCGCCGCGCGCACATCGTGGAGGCGCTGCTGACCATCGCCGGCCAGCGGGGCATCGACGCGGTCTCGCTGCGCGAGGTGGCCCAGGAGGCCGGGGTGTCCATGGGGGCGGTGCAGCATTACTTCGCCAGCAAGGACGAGATGCTGGCCTGCGCGCTGGAGCACTGGCTGACGCTGAGCGTGCACCAGCGGTTCAGCCAGCGCATCCGGGACCGGGCGGGCCTGGGCCGGGCGCCCGGGTCGGCGGGGGGCCCGGCCGATCCGGTGCCGGTGCTGCTGGCGATGGCGGCGGAGTTCCTGCCCCACGACGAGGAGACCAGGGCCGACGTCCGGGTGGCGCTGGCGTTCATCGAGCGGGCCGCGGCACGGCCGGAGCTGGCCCGCTCGATGCGGGGGGCATTCACCGGGTTCAAGGAGGCGCTCCAGGCGCTGCTGGCGGCCATCGACCCGGACCTGGACGCGAGCGCCGAGGGGCTGCGGCTGGCGGCCCTGCTGGAAGGGCTGCGCTACGCGGTGCTGCTGGGCGCGCTGCCGCACCGCTCGGCCATGGCCGCGGTCACCCGCCACCTGGCGGGCATCGGCATCCGGGCCGGCTAGCGGCCCGGCCGGGCCAGCGGCTAGAAGAAGGTGTGCACGGCGTCGATCACCCGGTCGTCGTCATCGACCACGGGGATGGTCTGCCACTTGTCCATGGTCGTGCACGGGTGGGTGCTGCCCAGGCTGACCAGGTCACCGGGGGCCAGCGGGCCGGTGAGGCCGGTGATGCTCAGGTAGCCGTGCTGGTCGTCGAGGTTGGTCAGCCGCAGGCCGGCCGCGGGCTCGGTCACCCCGGACCGGCGCACCCGCAGCGGCACGGGCATGCCCTGGTCGCAGGAGATGTCACGGCGGCCGACGTTGACGATGGCCAGGCCCGGCTCGGGCACCGACAGCACGGCGGCCCACAGCTCCAGCGCGCCCGCGAACTCGGGGCTGGGCGGCAGGCCGGGCAGCGTCGGGCGGCTGGCCGGGCCGCTCTCGGCGTAGTGCCCGTGGTCGTGGGCGACGTAGGCGCCGCTGCGCAGCACGACCCGGGCGTCGGCCGGGGCCAGCTCCCGGCAGACGACATCGAAGAACGAGCTGCCGCCCGCGCTGAGGACCGGCCGGCGCCCGCGGCCGTCGCCGAAGCCGGGCAGCCGCCCGCCGAGGGTCCGGAGATCGCTCAGGAACAAGGCCACCGCAGCCAGTGTCGCGTCCAGATTTCCGCGCTCGATGCCGCCCTCGAACCCGGCCGCGCCGGCCAGCTCCAGCCCGGCGGCGTCGTGCACCGCGGCGGCCACGGCCAGGGCCTCGTCGATGCTCCGGCAGCCGGTCCGGCCGCCGGGGTAGCCCAGCTCGGCCAGCACCGGGAGCCGGCGGCCGGGGGCGACCGCCCGGATGCCCTCATCGAGCCGGGCCACGCCGGCCAGGCTGTCGGCGTAGGTGTAGCACTCGAAGTCCGGGTCAGCGGCCAGCTCACGGCCCAGCCACTCGACGGCCCCTGGCGTGGTGAGCTGGCTGGCGATCAGCACCCTGGGCACGCCGAACGACCGGAACACCCGGGCCTGGGCGGCGGTGGCCGCGGACACGGCCCAGGCCCCGGCCGCGAGCTGGCGGGCGGCCAGCTGCGGCGCCATCGGGGTCTTGCCGTGCGGGGCGTGGGACACCCCGGCGGCGGCGCAGTAGGCGGCCATGGCCTCGATGTTGCGGGCCAGCGCGGATTCGTGCAGGACCATGACCGGCAGCTCGAAGTCCCAGATCGCGGGCCGCGCGGCGGCCAGCCCGGCCGCCGTCACCGGGCCGGTGCGGGCCAGCCAGCCCAGCGCCTTGTCGGTGGCCGGCACGGGCCGCGCGCGCAGCCGGGCGACCCGCTCGGCGAGCACGTTCAGGCTGGTGGTCTGCTGGTCGGTCATGTCGGTCTTGACGCTCCCTGGTCGATGACGGTCATCACGTGCTTCTGCGCCGCCTCGTGCAGTACCCTGCGCAGGCCGAAGAAGATGCGCTCGGCGCTGGTGCCCGGCCAGCCCGGGGACAGCAGGGCGGCGGGCAGCCGCGGGTCGCGGTAGACGATCTTCCGCCAGGCGTCCACGACCCGCATGTAGTCGGCGAAGGCGGCCGCGTCGTCCGGCCGCCGCTGGCGCGACCAGCGGCCCAGCATG
>JBOHCO010001810.1:0-9849 GCA_050698895.1 Streptosporangiaceae bacterium | reverse complement strand
CGGGGCGGCGGCGGAGGCCGGGGCGGCGCGGGCCCGGCTGACGCGGTATGACGATCTCGCCCGGCCGCCAGCGCGACGAGATCGGCCGCCGCACCCGGACGATCTCCTCGAAGTCACCGGTCAGGGGGTTGTCCTCGGCCGCCTCGGGCACGATGGGCGCGTCGCCGGGGGCCACCACCGCGGCCGAGGCCCGGAGCAGGCTGGCGACGTTGGCCGGGGCGGAGCGCAGCCGCCGCGCCCGGGCCGCCAGTGAGGTGTCAGCCGGGGCGTGCGCGCCGGGCTCGGCGGCTCCGGCGGCCAGTCGCTCGCGCTCGGCGTTCACCAGCGACGAGGGATCGCCGAGCTCGGACAGCAGCTTGATCACGTCCGCGGTCTGGATGCGTCCGACCGCACGCGTGTTCTGCTCGATGAACTCGCGGGTGCGGGCCAGGAAGGCCCGCCGGTCGTTCGCGGAGAGCCGGCCTCGCGCAGCAACTGACAGGCGATTGAGGTAGTCGCGGATCAGTTGTTCCGTCGGGGGGTTCATGGCCCGATAATCCCTCTTCGCGCCGCCCTTGTGGAGCCGGCACGCGGGATTTTTCCGTTACGCGATCCGCTGCCGGGCGGCGCATGCGAAGAGGCGGCCCCGGTGTAAAACCGGGACCGCCTCCAGCGTGCTGAGCCGACTGGCTCGGCGGGCTTCTCGCCTCGTCCAGCCCGGCCCGAAGGCCGGGAGTGCGGGACTAGAAGTCCATGTCACCGCCGCCCGGAGCGGCCGGAGCCTTCTCCTTCTCGGGCTTCTCCGCGATCACTGCCTCGGTGGTGAGGAACAGTGCCGCAATGGAGGCCGCGTTCTGCAGGGCAGAGCGCGTCACCTTCGCGGGGTCGATGATGCCGGCCTTGAACATGTCGACGTAGTCACCTGACGACGCATCCAGGCCGTGGCCGGGCTCGAGCGAGCGCACCTTCTCGGCCACCACGCCGCCCTCGAGGCCGGCGTTGATCGCGATCTGCTTGAGCGGCTCGTCGAGCGAACGGCGCACGATCTGCGCTCCGGTCGCCTCGTCGCCGGCCAGCTCGAGCTTCTCGAACGCGTTCTTGCCCGCCTGGACCAGGGCCACGCCGCCACCGGCGACGACGCCCTCCTCCACCGCGGCCTTGGCGTTGCGCACCGCGTCCTCGATGCGGTGCTTGCGCTCCTTCAGCTCGACCTCGGTCGCCGCGCCGGCCTTGATGACGGCCACGCCGCCGGCCAGCTTGGCGAGCCGCTCCTGGAGCTTCTCGCGGTCGTAGTCGGAGTCGGTGTTCTCGATCTCGGCCCGGATCTGGTTCACCCGGCCCTGGATCTGCTCCGCGTCGCCCGCACCGTCGACGATGGTGGTCTCGTCCTTGGTGATGGTGACCTTGCGCGCCCGGCCGAGCAGCTCGAGGTCGGCGTTCTCCAGCTTGAGACCGACTTCCTCGCTGATCGGCTGGCCGCCGGTCAGGATGGCGATGTCGCCGAGCATGGCCTTGCGACGGTCACCGAACCCGGGCGCCTTCACCGCGGCGGACTTGAACAGGCCACGGATCTTGTTGACCACCAGGGTGGCCAGCGCCTCGCCCTCGACGTCCTCGGCGATGATGACCAGGGGCTTGCCGGACTGCACGACCTTGTCGAGCAGCGGGAGCAGGTCCTTGTTGGCCGACACCTTGGAGTTGACGATGAGGATGTAGGGGTCCTCCAGGACCGCTTCCATGCGCTCAGGGTCAGTCACGAAGTAGTGCGAGATGTAGCCCTTGTCGAAGCGCATGCCCTCGGTGAGCTCAAGCTCGAGGCCGAAGGTGTTGCTCTCCTCGACGGTGATGACGCCTTCCTTGCCGACCTTGTCCATCGCCTCGGCGATCATCTCGCCGATCGCGGTGTCCGCGGCGGAGATGGAGGCGGTGGAGGCGATCTGCTCCTTGGTCTCCACGTCCTTGGCGAGCTTGGAAAGCTCCTCGCTCACCCGCTCCACGGCCGACTCGATGCCGCGCTTGAGCGACATCGGGTTGGCACCCGCGGCGACGTTACGCAGGCCCTCGCGGACCAGCGCCTGGGCCAGCACGGTGGCGGTGGTGGTGCCGTCACCCGCGACATCGTCGGTCTTCTTGGCGACTTCCTTGACGAGCTCCGCGCCGATCTTCTCCCACGGGTCCTCGAGCTCGATCTCCTTAGCGATGGACACGCCATCGTTGGTGATCGTGGGGGCGCCCCACTTCTTCTCAAGAACCACGTTGCGGCCCTTGGGGCCGAGGGTTACCTTCACGGCGTCAGCGAGCTGGTTCATGCCGCGCTCGAGGCCGCGCCGGGCGTCCTCGTTGAACGCGATCATCTTCGCTGCCATAGGCTTCCAGTCTCCTAGGAACTTCTAGCCTTGCAGGCCGATCGGGCCGATGCCCGCGACGGACGGCCAACCCCGCGGACATTCCCTTCCTGCCGCCGGCTCAGCCTCATCGCCCGATAACGCCACTGCGTTGTCACTCTCACCCCGAGAGTGCCAACGCCCTGTTTAGCACTCTCGGGGTGAGAGTGCAAGCGGAGGGTCCCAGTCGAGGGCATATATGCAGGTCAGCCGGTTTTGCCCGGACAGCCCGAAGGCCTGGTGACGCCTTCCGGGCGGGGCCGGGCCGCTGGTCCTGGAATGCCCGAAGGCCCGGCGCCGCCCCTCCGGGCGGCGCCGGGCCTTCGTGATATACGGAGGTGCTACACGGCCCGCACGGCCTCAGCCTGGGGTCCGCGATCGCTCTGCGTAATCTCGAATTCGACCCGCTGACCCTCCTCGAGGGTGCGGTAGCCATCCGACTGGATAGCCGAGAAATGGACGAAGACGTCCCTGCCATTGTCGACCGCGATAAAGCCGTAGCCCTTGTCCGCGTTGAACCACTTGACGGTGCCCTGAGCCATCCCACATACTCCCTAACTTTTGCTCGGGCTGCGAGTCCCGCCCTTGCCACGCGGGAGCCCGTTGATCGCGGCACAGGCCAGGCATCGCGAAAGCTCAGCTGCCGCTCACGCCGTACCAACAACTGCGACCGGTGAAGACTTTACATCGTGCCGTGCGTCACTGCGCCCACTTGCGCCCCAAAATCAGCGGCATTGCGACCCCTTCACCAACCCGCCGATCCCCGGCGGATTGGGGCTCAACCGCCCGCTACCGCCGGGATAACCGACACCTGAACGCCCGAGGCCACCTCGGTGTCGAGACCCTGGGCGAGCCGCACGTCCTCATCGCCGACATAGACGTTGACGAATCGCCGCAGCTTCCCGGCATCGTCCAGGATCCGGCCGCTGAGTCCGGGATAGGACACGTCCAGTCCGGTAATGACCTCGCGCAGCGTGCCGGGATCGGTGGCTACCTCGGCGGCCCCGCCGGTGTAGCTGCGCAGGATGGTGGGGATACGGACGGACACGCTCATGACTGCTCTCCTGCTCGCTGTGCTGACGTACCGGTGACGGCCTGGCTGGTGACGGCCTGGCTGGTGACGGCCTGGGCCTCGTGGGCGGCGAATGCCTCCAGCGTGGGCCGGATCGGCTGGATCGGCGGGATGGTCGGGGCCACCGCGTCCAGGGTCTTGAGCCCGTCGCCGGAGTTGATGATGACCGTCTCGGCGTCGGCATCGAGCTGGCCCGCGGCCAGCAGCTTGCGCAGCACGGCCAGCGTGACCCCACCCGCGGTCTCGGCGAAGATGCCCTCGGTGGCCGCCAGCAGCCGGATCGCGTCCACCAGCTCGGCGTCGGTCACCGCCGCGACCGCGCCGCCGGTGCGCCGCACCACGTCCAGCACGTAGGGGCCGTCGGCCGGGTTGCCGATGGCCAGCGACTTGGCCAGCGTCGCGGGCCGGACCGGCTGGACCACGTCGTGGCCCGCCGTGAAGGCCGCCGCCACCGGCGAGCAGCCCTCGGCCTGGGCGCCGAAGACCTTGCAGCTGGCCTCGGGCACCAGGCCCAGCTCGGTCAGCTCGCGGAACGCCTTGTCCACCTTGACCAGCTGGGCGCCGGACGCCACCGGCACGACGACCTGCTCGGGCAGCCGCCAGCCCAGCTGCTCAGCGATCTCGAAACCGATCGTCTTGGAGCCCTCGGCGTAGTACGGGCGGACGTTCACGTTCACGAACGCCCAGTCCTCGCGCTCGTCGGCCAGCTCGGAGGCCAGCTTGTTGACGTCGTCATAGCTGCCCTCGACGGCCACCAGGGTGCCGCCGTAGATCGCCGTGCCGAGGATCTTCTGCGGCTCCAGGTCGGCCGGGATCAGGACGACCGAGCGGATCCCGGCCCGGGCCGCGGCCGCGGCCACGGCGTTGGCCAGGTTGCCGGTCGAGGGACAGGCCAGGACCTTGAAGCCGAGCTCCAGGGCGGCGGCCAGCGCGACGGCCACGACCCGGTCCTTGAATGAGTGGGTCGGGTTGGCCCGCTCGTCCTTGACCCACAGCGAGCGCATGCCCACCGCGCGGGCCAGCTGATCGGCCCGGACCAGCCGGGTCCAGCCCGGCTCGGTGTTGGGCCCGGAGGCGACGTCCGCCGGCACGGGCAGCAGGCTGGCGTAGCGCCAGATGCTGTTCGGCCCGGCCTCGATGTCCGCGCGGGTCAGCCGGGGCAGGTCGTAGGCGACCTCCAGCGGGCCGAAGCACTCGGCGCAGACGTGGGTCGCGCCCAGCTCATAAGTCTGGCCGCACTCGCGGCAGGACAGGTGGCTGGCATTGCCGAAGCGGGACGTACCGGACTTGGACGCGGGTGTACTTACCGCGGATGCAGTCATGTATGCGAGGCCTCTCTCCTCATCTGCCCCAACGGCGGTGAGCCGTGGGCCGGAGTTGGCACCTGTCGCGAGACGACCTCGCCGCTAGCGCTGCTGGTAATCAGCACTGCTGGTGACCAGCACTGTCCGCGGTACGGACTAGATCATGCGGGCGCGCGATCTCGCGATGGTTGCCGGGGCTTCAACGGGCCGTTCCCTCCACCCCTCTGGATGAGCGTTATTAAGTTGTGCCTTCTACTTTAACCATGCCGCCGACCAGAGTTCCAATCGGAACCTCCAGGCCGGCCGTCCGGCACGCGGCCGGCGCTCCGCTTCCGGGCCCCGCGGACCCGGCCCGGTAGCCTGGGCGGCGACATGGGTGCAGCAGCAGCCGACGGGCCGGTACTAGTCGCATCGAACCGGGGGCCTCTCTCTTTCAGCGTGGGTCCCGGCGGGCAGCTCAGCGCCAGGCGCGGTGGCGGCGGGATGGTGTCTGGCCTGCTCACAGTGGCCAGCCAGACCGATCTGCTGTGGGTCTGCGCGGCGCTCAGCGACGGGGACCGCGCCGCCGCCCGCGCGGCGCCGGAGGGGCGGCTCGAGCTGGATGGCCCGGACGGGGCCGGGAACTCGGCCGTGCTGATGCTCGACATCCCGGCGGACACCTTCGCCGCCGCCTACAACGCGGTGGCCAACTCCACCCTCTGGTTCGTCCACCACATGCTCTATGAGCTGCCCCACCAGCCGTCCTTCGGACCTCAGTTCGAGGCCGAGTGGCAGCAGTTCCGGACCTACAACCAGGCCTTCGCGACGGCCCTGGCCGGGGCCGCGGACGGCCGCCGCGGGCCGGCCGCCGGGGCTCGCGTGGTGGTGCAGGACTACCACCTCAGCCTGGTCCCGCGGATGCTGGCCGACCAGCGGCCGGACCTCAGGATCGCGCACTTCTCGCACACGCCGTGGGCGCCGCCGGACTACTACCGGGTGCTGCCGGACGCGGTCGCCCGCGAGGTGCTGGACGGGATACTCGGCGCCGACCACGCCGGGTTCCTGTGCCAGCGCTGGGCCGACGCGTTCGCGGACTGCTGCGAGGCGATCCTGGGCGCCGAGGTGGACCGGGCCCGGCAGCGGATCAGCTACCGCGGCCACGTCACCGGCATCGGGGTGCACGCCCTCGGCGTGGACGCCGCCGAGCTGACCGGCCGGGCCGCGGAGCCCGACGTGGCCCAGCGGCTGGCCGAGCTGATCAAGCTGGCCGGCGGCCGCAGGCTCATCGTCCGGATCGACCGCACCGAGCTGTCCAAGAACATCGTCCGCGGCCTGGCCGCCTACCGCGAGCTGCTGGTGTCCCGGCCGGAGTGGCACGGGCGCGTGATGCACCTGGCCTTCGCCTACCCATCCCGGACCGACCTGGCCGAGTACCGCGAGTACACCGCGGCCGTGCAGCGGCTGGCCGCGCAGATCGAGGAGGAGTTCGCCACCCCGGACTGGACGCCGCTGGTGGTGCGGGTGGACGACGACTACGCCCGCTCGCTGGCCGCCTACCGGGCGGCCGACGTGCTGCTGGTCAACCCGACCAGGGACGGGATGAACCTGGTCGCCAAGGAGGCCCCGATCGTGTCCGACCGCGGCTGCGCGCTCGTGCTGTCCCGCGAGGCAGGCGCGGCGGCCGAGCTGGATCAGGCGGCCCTCATGGTCAACCCGTTCGACATCTCCGGCACGGCCGCGGCCTTGCACGAGGCGCTGGCCATGGGCGACGCGGAGCGGACCCGGCGCTGCGGCGACCTGGCCCGGGCGGCCGGCGCGCTGCCGCCAACCCGATGGTTCGCCGACCAGCTAGCCGCGCTGGATGCCGCTCTGGATGCTGTCGGCTAGCGCGGCGAGCAGCGCCGCCACCTCGGCGGGCCCGTCCACGACCAGATCGGCGGCCTCGGCCAGCTCAGGAACCTCGGCCGAACCGCTGCACACCACCACCCCCGGGATGCCGCGGTCACGCAGCTCCCGAACGGCCTCGAACGCGGGCCGGTCACCGAGATCATCGCCGCAGTACATGGTCGCCGCCGCGCCTCGCTCCTCGACCAGGGCCCGCAGCGTGCGGCCCTTGTCGGCGCCGGGCGGCCGCAGCTCGATCACCATCCGGCCGGGCTCGACGGCCAGCCCGCCGCTCGCGGCCAGCTCGCGCAGCGGCGCCTCCAGCAGCTCCAGCGCGGCCCGCGGGTCGGCGGTGCGGCGGGTGTGCACGGCCAGGGCGTCGCCCTTGTCCTCGATCCGGGTGCCGTCGGGCGCGCCCGACGCGGCCAGCACCTCGGGCAGCCGCGCCCGCACGCCGGCCAGGCCCTCGGGCGGCGGCGGGGAGGTCAGCGTGCCCGCCTCCCAGCGCTGCCGGCCGTACTGCCCGAGCACCAGGACGCCAGGCACGTCCGCGAGGCTGGCCAGGCGCACGGCGTCCGGCGCAGGGCGGCCGGTGATGACGGCGAGCGTGCCGACCAGGCCGCTGAGCCGCCGCAGCGCCGCCGTGGCGGCGGGCAGCGCCCGGGCGTCGGCGGGGTCGGGCACGATCGGCGACAGCGTGCCGTCGAAGTCCACGCCGATGAGGGCGCGGGCCGGGGCGGCCAGCATGGCGGCCAGGCCAGCCCGGCCAGCCGGCGTGCCGGGCACCGGCAGCGTGCCGCCGGGGCTGGCCGGCCGGGGGCCGGCGGGAAGGTCCGGGGAATCGGGCACGTGGCTAGTCTGGCCTGGCGTCGGGCCGCGCGGAGCGCATCCGGCGGCGCCGGACGCGCTGGCGGCGCAGCCGAGCCACCAGGGCCGGGTCGAACTGGGCCGCCTCGGGCCGGTCGATCAGCTCGTTGAGCAGCTGGTAGTACCGGGTCGCCGGGAAGCCGAAGACCTCCAGGATCTCCCGTTCCTTCGCGCCGGGGAACCGCCACCAGCCGCTTTCGAAGACCAGGATGCGCTTGTCGACCTCGGTTAGCGCCGCCACCTGGTCCTCCCTGCACCACGCACATGTAAAGCATCCATCGTAAGCAGGGCGAGGCGTCCCGGCCCACCCCGTTGCTATACGCGGAGACCTGCAAGGCCGTACGCTCACCATTCGTGACTGGCTTTGACTACCTGACGTTCCTTACCGACTACGGGCTAGATGATGGATTCGTGGCGGCCTGCAAGGGTGTCGTCCTGCGCATCGCCCCGCAAGTCGGCCTGATCGACATCACTCACCTGGTGCAGCCCGGCGACGTGCGCCGCGGCGCCGCCGTGCTGGCCCAGACCGTCGGCTACCTGCCGCCCGCGGTGCACGTCGGCGTGGTCGACCCCGGCGTGGGCACCTCCCGGCGGGCCGTCGCGGTGCAGGCCGGCCACTCGGTCCTGGTCGGGCCCGACAACGGCCTGCTGTCGTGGGCGATCTCCGCCCTGGGCGGCGCCTCCCGCGTCGTGCACCTGACCAACGGCGATCTGTGGCTGCACCCCGTCTCGGCCACGTTCCACGGCCGGGACATCTTCATGCCGGTCGCGGCGCACCTGGCCGCGGGCACCGACCTGGGCGCCGTGGGCGACGAGATCGACCCGGCCGACCTGGTCTCGCTGCCCGCGCCGACCAGCCGGGTACTCGACGGCGAGGCCGAGGGCGAGGTGATGTCGGTGGATCGCTTCGGGAACGTGCAGCTGTCGATCCCGGCCGGGGATGTCGGCCTGCTCGGCATCGGGGTCGGCACGCCGCTGGTCGTCCGGGCCGGACGGCGGCAGCTCACGATTCCGTTCACCGACACCTTCGCCGCCGTGGCGCCGGGCGAGATCGTCGCGTTCACCGACAGCGCCGGGCTCATCTCGCTGGCCGTCAACGCGGGCGACGCGGCCCAGGAACTCGGCCTGCCGCCGGGGGCGCACGTGCGGCTGGCGCCGGCCCGCCAGTCCTGACGCTCCGAGGCGAAGCGGCGCCTCAAGGCGCCCCATCGCCTCGCGAATAAGCAGAGCAGCAAAATGTGCCCAGAAGCCTACGAACAGGCCCGAACATGGCACAATGCGGTGGACTCCCACGGAAGGCAGATCCGGCGTGCCGCTGAGGTTCCCCCGCCCGGTCGCGCCCGTGATCGCCGCTGGCATGACGGCGATTTGGGTGGTGACCGCGACCGCACCTGCCCTGGCTGACCAGACCCGGCAGCAGGAATGGTGGCTGAGCAAGCTGAGCGTCAGCCAGGCCTGGCGAGCGACGCGCGGCAGTGGCGTCACCGTGGCCGTGCTGAGCGACGGCGTCAACTCGGCCCAGGCCGACCTGGCCGGCTCGGTCACGGTCGGCCGAGACTACACCAACACCAATGAGACGGCCAGCACCTACGTCGGCCTCCAGGGCACGCCGATCGCGAGCCTGATCGCCGGGCACGGGAGCGGCACCGGGGGTACCTCGGGCGTCATCGGCGTGGCCCCCCGGGCCCGCATCCTGTCCGTCCGGGTCACCCTCGACGTGCGGGATCCCGCGCTGGACAGCGCCACGACCGGCGCTGGGCTGCCCGACGCCATCGCCACCGGGATCAGGTACGCGGTGGCCCATCACGCCAAGGTCATCGACCTGCCGCTGGACCCCGGCCAGCCCGACCCGGCGCAGGTCTCGGCGCTGCCCATCCCCACCGGCACCGGTGCCACCACCCCGCCGCAGCTCACCGGCATCAACGCCGCGGCCGGCGGCAGCACCGCCGAGGCCGCCGCCGTGACCTACGCGCTGCGGCACAACGTGGTCCTGATCGCGCCGGCCGGGGACAACGCGGCCGGCACCGACGCGGTGAACTACCCGGCCGCCTATCCCGGCGTCATCTCGGTCGGCGGCTTCGGCGAGAGCTTCGCGCTGGCCCCGTACTCCAGCCGTCAGCCCTACGTCACGCTGACCGCGCCCGGCCAGGACGTCATCGCGGCCGACGCGGCGGGCAGCTACGAGCCGGTCAACAGCACCACCTCGGCCAGCGCGATCGCCAGCGGCGTCGCCGCCCTGATCAGGTCCCGGTTTCCCGGGCTGTCCGCGGCCCAGGTCCGGCACGCGATGACCAGCAGCACCGTGTTCCGGTCGATCCCCGGCCGGAAGGACGGCGCCGGCCTGGGCACCGTGAACGCCGAGCGCTCGCTGGCCGCGGCC
>JBOHCO010001809.1:0-2520 GCA_050698895.1 Streptosporangiaceae bacterium | reverse complement strand
GCCGACACGATCGCCCAGGTGACCAGGGCCAGCGCGACTCCCGCGCCGGCCGCCAGGTACCAGCCCCGGCGGGTTCGGCGCCGCGGGGCGGGCCGCGGCCGGCCGTGCCTGCCGCTACCAGTCGTAGCCACGGGCCCCGAGGATGTCCACGATGGCGGTGGAGGACATGGACGAGTACGCGGGCACCCCGGCCGCCCAGCCGATGCTGGAAGCACCGTGCACCGAGTCCTCGTAGTTGGCTACCGCGCCATAATCGGAATAGCCGCGGATATCGAACCAGTGGAATATCGTCTCGTTGACCGGATTTCCGACCAGGTGCGGTCCGCCGGCCACTTCGTAGGCATTACCGGCCAGCGGGACGCCGCCGTTGTGATTGACGTCGGCAACCAGATCAGTCTCGAAGGTGTGGATCTGCGAGCGCGTTGGCGTCCAGGGCAGGGCGACCGCGACGTACTGGTTCTTCTTCTGATTCTTGTTGAGCACTTGCGGCACTGGGTAGCCGGAGTCGTCGGACCAGTTCGTGCCCGCCGTGGTGGTCTTCAGCTCGCGGGCCGCGGCCCGCTGCG
This sequence comes from Streptosporangiaceae bacterium, assembly GCA_050698895.1. Taxonomy (GTDB): domain Bacteria; phylum Actinomycetota; class Actinomycetes; order Streptosporangiales; family Streptosporangiaceae; genus DASUBV01. The sequence continues at coordinate 1,954 of JBOHCO010001809.1, read as the reverse complement.
AGACCCGCTGGCCCATCTGGGCCAGCATCTCCGAGACCGTGGCCGGGCCACAGAAGTAGTTGCGGACCTGCGCCTGCTGGGTGGCCTTGAGGTTCCTGGCCGCGGGCAGCCCGGTGCAGTGGCTCGTGCACTTGGCGTCCGCGCTGGCGTTCTGGTGCAGCAGGCGCAGGAACTTCCGGGCCTTGGCCTGCCGTTCCGCGTTCGCGCGCAGCATCCCGGCGGACATCCGCGGCGCGGCCAGCCCGACCTTGCCGTGCCGCCCCGCTCCGGCGTCGGTCACCAGCGGGGCCGCGTGCCGCGCCGCCGAGGAGATCGCGCGGCCGGTCGCCGGGCCGCCGTGAGTGTCCGCGGTGGCCGCAGGCAAGGCAACCACCGCGCACCAGGTGAGTGCGCCGATGCCGATAATGACGCCTGTTCGGACTACCCCTGCCGCAGACCTCATAATTCCTCCGTTCTTGTCACGTCCCGGGCCTTCAATTCCCGGAGGAACTAGTCATTCTCACTAACTGCCGGACCAGCGGTGTATTCCATAAGGCTAGGCGAATAACCGGTCTGGTGCCGTGGCAATTCAAATAGTTGGCCAGTTCGCCGCGGTCCGTCTCGATATCGGCCAGCCCGGAGTGCCGCTATTAACCATGACGGTGGCATTGGAGCGATTTTTCCGGCAAGATCTCAAACGGGCCGCGGTGTCCCGGCACCCCGGCCCGGAACCCGATGGGCCCTGGCTGACCCACCGAGCGCCCGCCCCGACCGCAGGAGGACCCGTGCTGCGCTTCCCGCTCATCCACCCCCCGCTGCTGGCCGCGCTGGCCGCCGCCGGTCACGGCAGCCGGGTCCTGCTGGCCGACTCGAACTACCCGCACGCCACCGGCGTCCACCCGCGGGCGGCGCAGGTCTTCCTGAACCTCCGGCCCGGCCTGGCCACCGTTGACCAGGTCCTCGAGCCCGTGCTGGCCGCCATCCCGGTCGAGACGGCCGCGGTCATGCGCCCCGACGACGGGAGCACGCCGCCGGTCTTCGCCCGGTACGCCGAACTGCTCGGGGACGGCCTGCCGCTCCAGCCGCTGGGCCGCCACGAGTTCTACGCCGCGTGCCGCGAGCCCGACCTGGCCGTCTGCGTGGCCACGGGGGACGGGCGGCTGTATGCCAACATCCTGCTGACCATCGGCTTCGTCCCGCCGGCGTGAGCCCGGCAGCCGGAGACCGCCGGGCTCACGCCGGAATCCCGACCAGCACGGTGAGCCCGACTTGCAAGGCGAGCCCGGCCAGCACGGCCAGCACGGCCAGCACGGCGAGCCCGACTTGCAAGGCGAGCCCGGCCAGCACGGCCAGCACGGCCAGCACGGCCAGCACGGCCAGCACGGCGAGCACGGCGAGCCCGGCCAGCACGGCCAGCACGGTGTGCTCGACCAGCACGGCGAGCCTGGCCAGCACGGCGAGCCCGGCCAGCACGGCGAGCCTCGGCCAGGCAGAGATCTGACCTCGCGGACCGGCCCTGGCCGGTCACGCGGGGGCTTGACGGGCACATCCCGCCGTCACCCTGGACACGCCCGGCTGCGTCCGTTATACATCGGATGTCTGACCGGAAACAGGTCCGGCGGCGGCCGCACCCACCGGAGGCTCGCGCATGCCCGATTCCACGCCCGCACCCGCCCCGCTCGCGGACTCGGCCGCGGCCGAGTTCGGCGGCCTGGCCGCGATCGTCACCGGCGGCGCCTCGGGCATCGGCGCCGCGTGCGCGCGCACGCTGGCGCGCGAGGGGGCGAAGGTGCTGATCACCGACCTCGATCCCGCCGGCGAGGCGGTGGCGGGCGAGATCGGCGGCGCGTTCCTGCGCCACGACGTGAGCGACGAGGCCGGCTGGGCGGAGGTGATCGCCACCGCCGAACGACGGTTCGGCGCGCTCCATATCATGATCGCCAACGCCGGCATCGGCATCGGCAAGCCGATCCTG
>JBOHCO010001808.1:0-2266 GCA_050698895.1 Streptosporangiaceae bacterium | reverse complement strand
TCGTGGGCAGCATCACGCACTGCGCGGGCTACCGGGCGGCGGCGGTGGCCCGCGGCCAGGACGTGGCGTCGATCGGCGTGGACGCCGAGCCCAACGAGCCGATCCCCGGCGACGTGCTCAAGCTCGTGGCCGATGACGCCGAGCGGGCCTGGGTGACCGAGCTGCTGGCCGCCGCCCCCGCGGTCAGCTGGGACCGGCTGCTGTTCAGCGCCAAGGAGTCGGTGTACAAGGCGTGGTACCCGCTGACCCGGCGCTGGCTGGACTTCAGCGAGGCGTCGCTCACCGTGGACGCCGCCGCGCGCACGTTCGCGGCCCGCCTGCTGGTGCCCGCGACCGGGCCGGATGGCCGGCCGCTGACCGGCTTCACCGGGCGCTGGCTGGCCCGTGACGGGCTGGTGCTCACCGTGATCGTGCTGCCGCGGGCCGGGGGCGCCGATGACGCCGGCTGAGCCGGACGGTGCTGAGCCGGACGGTGCTGAGCTGGATGGCGGCGGGCCCCGGCTGCTGGCCGTCAGCGACCTGCACGTGTCCTTCGCCGCCAACCGGGAGATCGTGGCCGCCCTGCGGCCGGGCTCGCCGGGCGACTGGCTGCTGGTGGCCGGCGACGTGGGCGAGATCGTCCCGCACATCGAGTGGGCGCTGCGGACGCTGAGCGAGCGGTTCGCCAAGGTCATCTGGGTGCCCGGCAACCACGAGCTGTGGACCCACCCGGCCGACCCGGTTCAGCTGCGCGGCGAGCCCCGCTACCGGCACCTGGTCGAGCTGTGCCGGGGCCTGGGCGTGGTCACCCCCGAGGACCCCTTCCCGGTATGGACCGGGCCGGGCGGGCCGGTGACGATCGCGCCGCTGTTCCTGCTCTACGACTACTCGTTCCGGCCCGAGGGCGCGGCGACCAAGGAGGCCGCGCTCGAGATGGCCTACGAGGCCGGCGTGGTGTGTACCGACGAGGCCCTGCTGCACCCCGACCCGCATCCCAGCCGCGAGGCCTGGTGCCGGGCCCGGCTGGCCTACACCACCGACCGGCTGGCGGTCCGCGACCCGGCCCTGCCGACGGTCCTGGTCAACCACTTCCCGCTGACCCGCGAGCCCACGAGGGTGCTGCGCTACCCGGAGTTCGCGCAGTGGTGCGGGACGACGGCGACGGCCGGCTGGCACCGGGCCTACGACGCGGCGGCCGTGGTCTACGGCCACCTGCACATCCCCCGCACCACCTGGCAGGACGGGGTCCGGTTCGAGGAGGTGTCCTACGGCTACCCGCGCGAGTGGGAGCGGCGCGGCGGGCCGCCGGGACCGCCGCGGCAGATCCTGCCAGAATCGGTTCGCACCGCCCGAGAGGAGGCTCAGCTATGAGCCGTGAGCGCCTGGACGCCGTACTCCGCAAGCCGGTGGTCGTGGCCCCGATGGCCGGCGGGCCGTCCACCCCGGACCTGGTCGTGGCCGCGGCCGGGGCGGGCGCCCTCGGCTTCCTGGCCGCGGGCTACCAGACCGGCGCGGCCATGGTCGCGCAGATGGCCCAGGTCCGGGCGGCCACCAGGGAAGCCTTCGGGGTCAACGTGTTCGTGCCGGGCGCGCCCGCCGGGAATCCCGAGCGCACGGCCGCCTACCTGGAGTCGCTCGGCCCGGACGCCGCCGCCGTGGGCGCCACGCTAGGCGACCCGGCCTGGGACGACGATGACTGGACCGGCAAGATCCTGGCCCTGCTCGAGGACCCGCCGGCCATCGTCAGCTTCTCGTTCGGCTGCCCGCCGCCCGACGTGATCACCTCGTTCCAGGATGCCGACGCGGCCGTCGCGGTCACGGTGACCAGCCCCGAGGAAGCCCAGTTCGCCGCCCACCAGGGCGCGGACTGCCTGGTCGTCCAGGGCAGCGAGGCCGGGGCGCACCGGGCGACGTTCAACAACAACGACTCCGCCGACGCGGGCTGGGACCTGCGGGCGCTCATCGCGGCCGTGGCCCAGGTCACCGACCTGCCGCAGATCGCCACGGGCGGGATCATGGATGGCGAGTCCACCGCCGGGCTGCTGTCCGGGCCGGTGCTGGCCGTGCAGTGCGGGACCGCGTTCGTGCGCTGCCCGGAGAGCGGCGCCCACCCGGTCTACAAGGCGGCGCTGGCTGACAGCCGGTTCACCGACACCGCGGTGACCAGGGCGTTCAGCGGACGGCCCGCCCGCGGCCTGGCCAACGCGTTCATGGCCGGCCACCCGGATGCGCCGGCCGCCTACCCGGAGATCAACAACGCCACCCGGCCGCTGCGCGCCGCCGCCGC
>JBOHCO010001807.1:0-1802 GCA_050698895.1 Streptosporangiaceae bacterium | reverse complement strand
CCCACGGGTCGTCGCTGCGGCCGCCGCCGCCCCCGCTGTAGCCGCCGCCCTGACCGCCCTGACCGCCCTGACCGCCCTGGCCGCCGCCGAAGCCGCCCGAGCCGCCGCCCGACCGGCCGGACTTGGTGACCTTGGCCGACGCGTAGCGCAGCGAGGGGCCGACCTCGTCAACCTCGACCTCGACGACGGTGCGCTTCTCGCCTTCCTTGGTCTCGTAGGACCGCTGGCGCAGCCGGCCGGAGACGATCACCCGCATGCCGCGCTGGAGGCTCTCGGCCACGTTCTCCGCGGCCTGCCGCCAGACCGAGCAGTTCAGGAAGAGGGCGTCGCCGTCTTTCCACTCGTTGGTGTTCTTGTCCAGGTACCGGGGAGTGGAGGCGACAGCGAAGTTCGCCACCGCCTGGCCGGTCGGGGTATAGCGGAGCTCAGGATCACGGGTGAGGTTACCGATGATCGTGATCTGGGTGTCGCCTGCTGCCATCAGGGTGCTCCCGGTCGCTCGGGTTCAGTCAGGGGTGCCGGAGCCGCGGCTAGTGCGCGTCCGGCCGCAGGATCTTGGTCCGCAGGACCGCCTCGTTCAGGTTGAGCTGGCGGTCGAGCTCCTTGACCGCGTCCGGCTCAGCGGTCAGGTCGACGACGGTGTAGATGCCCTCGGCCTTCTTGTCGATCTCGTAGGCCAGCCGGCGCCGTCCCCAGACATCGACCTTGTCCACGGTGCCGCCCGCGGTCGTGACGACCGTGAGGAACTGGTCGAGTGACGGCTGGACGGTACGCTCCTCGAGCGAGGGATCGAGGATGATCATCATCTCGTAGCGGCGCATGCGCTTTACTGCCTCCTCTGGACTTACGCGGTCACGGTCGTTCCGTGACAGGAGGGTCGCCCGCCGGAGCCCGCTATCATCACGTGCTGTAGCGGCCGGTCGCGGCTGCCTCAGCCTACCAGCCACCGCCGACAGTCCCGTCCGCACCGAGATTCCGCACCTCCGGGGCCATCCGCAGGCTGGTCGTTCGCCGGGTGGTTCCATTCTGGCCCCGACGGGAAGACACTGGGCACAGGGAATTCAGGCGGGAACGACCAGGTACTCGTCAAGGTGGTGGCTACAGATGCCCGAGGTCGCGAACACCCAGTCACACAGCCAGGATCTGCACCTGACGCTCAACAGCGACGGCCAGCGGCACCCGATACTCAACATCGCGGCCGTCTTCACCCTCCTGGCCGGAGTCGCGGCCTTCGCCTGCGGCCTGATCGTCCGGGCTCACGCGGCGGGCACGGCCCTCGGCATCGCGGCCTTCGCGGTCGGCTTGCTGACCCAGCTGAACTCGGCCACCAGGGAGCAGCGGGTTCTCACGGTGGCCGGGATTATCGCGGCATTTGTCGGGATGGCCCTGAGCATCGCGCACGGCGCCGTCTAACTATCGGCGATCGAGCGCGCCACAGCGCCCAGGGCTGTCGGCCCCCGGCGCTAGGCTCGGCCTATGACCGTACCGCCCAGGGGGGACGACCCCCCTGACCTCCCCGCGCCGCCTGCCGGCGGCAAGGCAGTGATCGGAGCACACCTGCACGAGGGCGACCCGCTGGAGCAGGCCCAGGCCTTGAGCGCGGACATCGTGCAGTTCTTCCTTGGTGATCCGCAGGGCTGGAAGGCCCCGGTGTTCCCCGGTGAGCCCGCCGAGATCCGGACGTCCTTCGAGGCCGCCGGGGTGGGTGCCTACATCCACGCCCCGTACGTCATCAACGTGGCCTCGCCCAACAACCGCATCCGCATCCCGAGCCGCAAGCTGCTGGAGCAGCAGCTCAAGGC
>JBOHCO010001806.1:0-5549 GCA_050698895.1 Streptosporangiaceae bacterium | reverse complement strand
CCAGGTCCCTGGCCCGGACTTGCCGTCCGAGCCGGCGCTCGGCCCGCAGCAGCGGGTGGCGCCCCGGCGGCGGGAAGGCGGCCGCCAGGTCGGCCGCCAGCGCGGGCCAGTCGGCGCCCGCCCGGCGCAGGATCCAGGCCGCGCCCGGGTCGAGGGTGACCAGCGCCAGGGCCAGGTGCTCGGGCTGGTGCCGGCGCTCGCGGCGGGCCAGCGCCAGCCGCAGCGACGCGGCCCAGATCGCCTGCGCGTCCAGCCCCAGCGGCGGGCGCATCCGCGCGCAGCGCCGCCGGGCCCGGCTCGCGCCGAGCGGGAACACCGGATCGGGACCCGCCGGCCGATCGAGCGGAGCGGTCCCGGCCAGGCCGTCCAGGCCCGGGCCGAGCGCGGCCAGCAGCTCGCGGTCGGCGGCCGCGCCCGCCCCGGCCGGGGCCGCCGTCACCACCGCGTCCCGGACCGCCGCCGCCGTGACTCCGTGCCGGGCCAGGACCTGCGCTGGCCGGCCGTACTGCCGGGCCAGCGCCAGGAGCAGGTGCTCGCTGCCGGCGCGCTGGTGCCCCAGGTCACGAGCCGAGCCCGGGGCCTGCCGCAGGACGTCCTGAAGCTCGGCCGCCTCACCACCGAACATGATCGTCATCCCTCCTGGCGGCGGTACTTGCGGTGCACCGTCTGCTTGGTCACGCCCAGCCGCGCCGCGATGTCCTGCCAGGACCAGCCCGCCCGGCGGGCTGCCGCCACCTGCTCGGCCTCGAGCTGCTCGGCCAGCCGGCGCAGCCGGGCCGCCGCCCGCAGGCCCGCGTCCAGGTCGGTGCCCCGCGCGGCCTGCTCCACCCCGGTCATGTCGAGCTGCTGATGTTCACCGGACATGTCGTCAGCATACGCTGACGATGGCTGGACTCGTCAACCGCGGGCCGACACCCCGACCACGCTGGCCTGCCTCGACGGCCGCCGGTACCTGGTGAATTCCCAGTTCGGCGCCCGCCGCCGGGGCACCGCCGCGCCACCGTTCACCGTCAGCGCCCTGCCTCCGCTGGCCTAGCCGAGCACGATCTTCCAACCACGCGGAGCGGTCCGGCGTCATCACCTTCGTGACCGGAGGAACGAGTCCCGCCCGCAGGACCATTGCCCGTGCCAGCGTCGGCCTGGGTGTGCTCGCCCTGGCGGCCTCGATGGCCGCCTGCGCCGCTGACGGCACCGTGACCGCGAGATCGGCCGGCTCGGCCCGGCCGCCGACGGCCACGCGCCTGGTCCAGGTTTTCCGGCCGCCCGGGCCGGCTACCCGGGCCCAGCGCCGGCGGATCGTGGCCGCGGTCGATTCAGACTCTGGCGCCTCCGGATACTTTTCGATGTTTCAGGAACTGGATCGCCAGTTTCCGGTCCGGCTGCGACGGCACGTCGACTACTCCGGGCTGCGACCGGTCGTCATCCGCATTCGCGTCTCGCCCGCGACGCCCCGGCTGGCCAGCGCAGCGGTGGAGCTGCGCGACCGCCGCGGCCGGCGGGTCCTCCCGACGGCCATCGTCGTGCTGGCCCGCAGCAGCGCCGCGGGCCGCCGCGACCCCGGCCGGTGGGAGATGCTGCTCGGCCCGGCGACGAGCTTTCCTGATGGCTGCGGGCCCGCCGTCGAGATCAGCCTACGGGAGCTGCTGTGCCCCAGCCCGTGGAAAGCGCTCGGCTACCGGCCGCCGCCGGGCATCCCGTCCGGCCTGGGCTTCACCACCCCGGCCGGAGCCACCACCATCCGGGCCGTGGACTGGCCCGACGTCACGGTTCCCGGCTCAGCATGCGGAGCGGACCAGCCGATCCGCCTGCATCGCGGCGTGGCGTTCACGGAGTCGGAGGTCGAGCCGTGGTGGCCGGGGGTCGGGGTGTATGGCGGCCTTGAGGCGCACGGCCAGCTCGCCGGCCGGCCGGCGGCGGCGGTCTCCATCGTCTGTGACAACGGCGGCGGCACCGCCGACGGGCAGCTGGGCTTCGCGGCCGTTGTCTACACGCTGAAAGCGGGCCTGCTGTCGGTCATCGGGGTGCTCACGCCACGCCAGCCGCTCCGCCTGGACACGCCGCATCGTGCGCAAGCCAGCCAGCTGACTCAGGGCTAGGGGGCTCGAGGTCAGGGGAGCAGCGCGGCCATCTGCTGGCGGGAGTAGCCGAAGAGCTTCATCCAGGCCGCCGCGTCAAAGCCCTTCTCGGGATTCGAGACGCGCACGGACACATAATCGTCCGGGCTGATGTCCGCGCGGAACCCCTGCCGCACGTACTCGCCGTGCAGGTAGTTGTCGATGATCACCCCGCACTGGGCCGCCGGCGCCGCGGCCATGGCCTGGCGCAGGATGTCGGAGTTGCCCAGGCGCACGACCGCGATGGGCGCCGCCCCGGCCAGGCCCGTCCCGCCCGGCACCGCGGCGCCCATGGTGAACGACAGCCGGATCCGCATCTGGGCGTGCGCCGCCATGTCCTGGTTGCGGGCCAGCAGCTCGTCGTTCAGGTGGCGCGGCATCACGGCGAGCACCCTGGCCGGCTCGGTGTGCGGCGGGAACATCAGCAGCCGGGCGTCGCCCTGGTCCTGCCCCTCGACCAGCTCCGGCCCGATGCCCGCCTCGGCCAGGCTGACGTCGAGCAGGTCGGCGAGGTCGTCCTGGCTCATCTTCTGCAGGCGCACGGTCAGGCGGCTGTACCCGACGATGTCGGCGAAGGCGTACAGCGCGCTGACCGACCCGCCGCGGGCCTGATCGGCGGCCGGCTGCTCCGCGGCCGGCTGCTCCGCGGGCCACCGCTCCGAGGTGTTGTTGACCTGCTGGTTTCCGCTTCCTATCTGGATCCCCTGGCCGGAAACCGAGCCGATGTTGATGTGACCACTCATGTCCGCTGACTCCTGGAGGCGAGGTGACCTGACCTAGCGAGACTCGGAGCTGGCCGTATTCCGCTGGACGTTGCCGCTGCCGAGCTGGATGCCGCTGCCCGAGACCGACCCGACCGTGATGACGTCACCGTTGATGACGCTGTTCGCGCTGCCCTCGAAGGCCGAGACGTCGACGCCCTTCTCGGCCAGGTAGTCCTGCACGGTCTCCAGCAGGAGGCGCTGGAAGATCTTGTTGTACTTCTCCACGTCCAGCTCACGGATGTAGCTGCCGAGCTTGCGGTCGGTGCCCCGCTCCCGGATGCTCATCAGCGAGCCGAAGTCACCCGCGGACGACCCGTTGGTCGACAGCGCCGCGCGCTCCAGCCGCCATTCGCGCAGCCCCACGAGCAGGGACTTGCCGATCTCCGCCGGCGCGTAAGCGATGATCTTGAACAGCGTCCTGAGCGAGTAGTAGATCGTCATGCCAAGGAACTTGCCGGAGGACAGGCTCGGCCACAGGTCGATGACCCGGTAGTCGGGGTGAATGGGCGGCAGCGCGGTCAGGACGAACTGGAGGTAGAACATGCGCCCTTCGACCGCGGCGTAGACGAACGCCGAGACCGCAACGCCCTGATCGACGGACTCCAGCACCTGCTGGCCGTGGCTCATGACCGGCGGCCCCTCGTCGCTGACCGAGATCTGCTGGTAGTAGCGCAGGCCGCTCTGCGGGTGGCGGATGATCGCCTCGATGGCCCCGCCCGACGCGTGCGAATAGGCCGTCATCATGTTCGTGTCGACCAGCGGGCTGCTCCAGCGCAGTCGGCCGCCGCCGACTAGCCGGTCGCTCACCGTCAGCGCGGCGATCCGCTCGTTGGGCGGCAGGCTGGGGTCGTTGAGCCCGCTCAGGCGCTCGCGGATCTTCTGGTGCAGGTCCACCGGATCGATCGGCACGTAGCTCTCGGCGCCCGGCCGGGCCTGCAGCGGATGCCGCCTGGCGTTGGCTGGCTCGAGCTTGACCGCAATCGACCAGTGCTCCTTGATCTCGCCGTCCAGGGCGATCGGCACGCCCGCCCCGATGAACGGGTCCTCGGTGGCGTACAGCGTGATGTTGCCCCACTGGGCGCCCTCGACCACCGAGATCCGGGTCTCGGCCGCGCCGGAGGTGGGCCGCGGCGGCGGCGCGCCTAGCTGCAGTTGCTCGGTCAGCGTGCGGAAGGTGACGCGGGTGAAGACGAACTGGATCGCCCAGGTGAGGGCGAACAGTATGACGAAGGTGACGCCGACCTCGAATTCCTGCCGCACCGCGGCGAAGACCGAGCCGGTGGTCAGGAAGGCGGTGGCCAGCGTGCCGATGGCGATCAGGAAGGTGAACGACCCGATGAGACCCAGCCAGGCCACGATGATCACCGAGTACACCAGCCGTCCCGCCCGGCTCCGCTGCTTCCAGTGCATGTTGGGCACCAGCACGCCGAACAGGATCGTGACCAGCAGGAAGTTGATGGTGGACAGCGGGAAGACGATCAGGCCTAGCAGCACCAGGACCACCATCAGGATCGCGCGGATCAGGAGGTGCTTCCTGGCCCGCAGGCAGTGCCGGATGACCGGGCCCGCGTCGAAGCCCAGCGATGGGGCGACCGAGCGCCGGGTGGCGACCAGGTGCCCGATGACGTCGTTGGCGAACCCCCGGTCCAGGTAGGCGGCCGCGCACAGGTAGCGGGTGGCGTTGCTCAGCGGCGCCGCCGGCCCGGGCCGCTCGTGCTCGAAGAACGGGACCTGCCCGTGGGGCGAGGCGGCCCCCTCGCCCGCCTCGCCGTTCCCTGTCGCGCTGGTCCCGTTGCCGGTCCCGCCGGCGTGGCCGGGCCACGGCGCCGGACGCGGGGCCGGCGCCCCGCACTCGCCGCAGAATAGGTCGCCCGCCGCCAGCGTGCCGCCGCACGTGCTCTCGGCACATCTCACCTGCTCCATGATGAGCAGCCTCCCCGTACTCAGATCTGGTTCTGCTGATAGGTGGGCAGGCCGTAGCCGCCGGCCAGCGGGTTCCACGACGCGACGAAGAGCGTCTTGTAGTGGGTGGCCTGGTTGTCGGGGCCGTCGGCCGCCGCGAAGTTCGGGTCCGAGGTGTCGTTCGGCATGCAGTTCCCGGCCTCGTCCTGGGCCCAGCGGGCGAAGTCCTCGTCGGCGCTGGCCGAGGCCTGCCAGGCGCTGGCCAGGTCGCTCAGCATCGCCGACGACAGCGTGGACCGGCCCGGCAGCGCGGCCAGCTCGCTGAGCAGCTGGCGGTGCGACGCCGCTGCGCTGCGGAACGTCTGGCCGTCCTGGGCCACGCCGGGGCCGCACGCGAGCACGTTGTTGTAGGCGTCGCTGATCGCATGGCGGTCGCCGGAGCTGCGGGCCAGCAGCGCGGCGAGGCCGGTCGCCGCCTGCTGCGGCGACAGGCCCGGCGACGACTGCTGCGGGCTCGGCAGCGATCCCGGTGACGAGGCCGACGAGGCCGGCGACGTGGATGCCGCCGGGGCGGACGAGACCGGCGCGGACGACGAGGCCGATGACGACCCCGGGGACCGGGAGGTCCCGGCCGGGGCGGACGGGGACGTGGAGGACGCGGTGTCGGTCACGGCCGGATGGCTGAACGGATGCGTGACCAGGATGACGACAACCGCCAGGCCCGCGACCGCCAGGCTGCCCAGGCCGATGGCCAGCGGCCGGCCGCGGC
>JBOHCO010001805.1:0-1876 GCA_050698895.1 Streptosporangiaceae bacterium | reverse complement strand
CGACGTCCTCCGCCATGCGCGGCCAGGCGGCGCGGAAGAGGTCCTCGGTGACGTAGCCGATGTGCGGGGTGACGACGACGTTATCCAGCGATCGGAAGGGGTGATCCGCGGGGAGCGGCTCGCGGTCGAAGACGTCGAGGCCGGCACCGGCGAGGTGGCCGGAGCGGAGCGCCCCGACGAGGGTCTCCTCCTCGACGATCGGGCCGCGGGAGACGTTGACCAGGATGGCGCCCGGCTTCATCCGGGGCGAAGCTCTGACCAAGCACGATTACCATCTGTTACTATCTGTCCCACAGTGACCGCAGTGGGCAGAAAAACGCGCCCTGTGTATGCCTGTGTATGCCTGCGCATGAGTGTGCAGACCTGGGCAGGACTGGGCGCTACTGGGCACTGCTGGGCGAATTCGCAAGCACGACTGGATGACTTCACGACTGGACGACCAACAGGGGGGCGAGTCGTGGCTACCTTGAGTCCTGGCCTGCGGCCGGGGAAGGAGCCCAGGGACAAGGGTCTCAAGACCGGTGCTCTTGGCCTGGTGTCCAGCGTGGTCATAGGCGTGGCCTCGACCGCCCCGGCCTACAGCCTGGCCGCGACGCTGTTCTTCGTGGTGGCCGCCGTCGGGCTGAAGGCTCCGCTGGTCGCCGTGCTGGCGTTCCTGCCGATGCTGCTGTGCTCGATCGGCTTCAGCGAGCTGAACAAGGCCGATCCCGACTGCGGTACCACGTTCATCTGGGCTGCCCGGGCATTCGGGCCGAAGACCGGCTGGGCCGGCGGCTGGGCCGTCCTGGCCGCCGACGTCCTGGTCATGGCCAGCCTGGCGCAGGTGGCCGGGCAGTACTTGTTCTTCCTCGTCCAGGGGCCGGACAGCGCGATCGGCGTCAACGCCTCCGGCGGGTGGGTGCTGCTGGTCGGCATCCTGTGGATCGTCGCGATGACCTACATCTGCTACCGCGGCATTGAGGTCTCGGCCAACATCCAGAAGGCGCTGCTGTCCATCGAGATCGTCCTGCTGCTGGTCATGTCGGTCACGGCGCTGGTCCGGGTGTTCGGCAGCCATCCGCCGCCGGGGTCGCTGCACCTGAGCTTGAGCTGGCTGCTGCCCTCGCACCTGCCGGTCTCGGCCTTCGTGTCCGGGATCGTCCTGATGCTGTTCATCTACTGGGGCTGGGACACCGCCCTGTCGGTGAATGAGGAGACCGCGGACAAGTCCCGGACGCCCGGCCGGGCGGGGATCATCTCGACGGTCCTGCTGCTGGTCACCTACGTGATCGTGATCATCTCCGTGCAGGCGTTCGCCGGCATCGGCACCAAGGGCGTCGGGCTGATGAATCCCGCCCATCAGTTCGATGTCCTGTCGGCCACCGGCGGCGCGATCTTCGGTACTTCCGGGCTCGGCACTGTCCTGTCCCGGCTCCTGATCCTCATGGTGCTCAGCTCGGCGGCCGCCTCGACCCAGACCACGATCCTGCCGACCGCCCGCACGACGCTGTCGATGGCGGCCTACGGGGCGCTGCCCGAGTCATTCGCCAAGATCAACCCGAGGTTCCTGACCCCGACGGTGTCCACGGTGGTGATGGGCGCGATCTCGATCGCCCTGTACATCCCGCTGAATTTCATATCCGGCGGCAGCCCGATCGCTGACGCGGTCACCGCGATCGGCCTGTACATCGCCTTCTATTACGGGCTGACCGCGTTCTCCTGTGTCTGGTATTACCGGGCCTCGCTGACCAGCAGCGCCCGGAATCTGTGGATGCGCGGCATTCTGCCGGGGCTGGGCGGGCTGATCATGTACGCGGCCGGCTTTTACAGCCTGCAGAGCGACTGGGTCGCGTCCAACAGCTACACCACGTGGACGGTGCCCGTCCTGCACTGGCAG
>JBOHCO010001804.1:0-1306 GCA_050698895.1 Streptosporangiaceae bacterium | reverse complement strand
GCGCCGGTCGTGCTCGATGGCGAGTCGCTGACCTGCGCTCAGGTCGCTGCCGCGGCGCGGGGCCGGGCGCCGGTCACGATCAGCGACGCGGGCCGGGCCCGGGCCAGGGCCGCCGCCCTGGTCGCGGCCGAGGTCGCCGCGCTGCGGCCGGTCTACGGCCGGACCACCGGCGTGGGCGCCAATCGCGACCAGCCCGTCGGCCCGGCCGACCAGGAGGCCGGGCTGCGGCTGATGCGCAGCCACGCCGGCGGCGGCGGCCCGCTGGTGGCGCCCGAGCTGAGCCGGGCCATGCTCGTGGTCCGGGCCAATCAGCTGGCCGCCGGCGGCGCCGGCGTGGACCCCGGCGTGCTCGACGTGCTGGCTGACGGCCTGAACCGCGGCCTGTCCGTCCCCGTGCCCACCTACGGTGCTATCGGCACCGGCGACCTGACCGCCACTGCCGAGGCCGCCCTGTGCCTCATCGGCGAGCGGGACTGGGTGCCGCCCGGCCCCGGCCAGCCCCGCTACCCGCTCGGCTCGGCCGATGCCCTGGCCTTCATGTCCTCCAGCGCCGCCACCCTCGGCGAGGCCTGCCTGGCCTGCGACGACCTGGCCGGCCTGGCGCGGGCCAGCACGCTGACCGCGGCGTTCTCGATGCTGGCCGTGAACGGGTCCATGGAGCCCTACGCCGAGGCCGTGCACCGCGGCCGCCGGGACGGCCAGCAGGCCGTGGCGGCCCGGGTGCGCGGCCTGCTCGACGGCCAGCCCGGCCCGCCGGCGCGGATCCAGGACCCCTACGGGTACCGGGCCCTGCCCCAGGTTCACGGGGCCGCCGTGGACGCCGTCGCCCACGTCGAGCGGACGGTCACCGCCGACATCAACGCCGCCGGCGAGAACCCGCTGGTCGACGTGGCCGGGCAGGCCGTCTGGCACAACGGCAACTTCCACACCGCCTACCTCGGCCTGGCCCTGGACGCCGTCCGCGCCGCGGTGTTCCAGACCGCCGCGCTGGCCGCCGCCCGCCTGGGCACCCTGGTCGAGCCCCGGTTCACCGGCCTGGCCCCGTTCCTGGCCGGCGATCCCCAGCCCAGCTCCGGGATCATGATCCTGGAGTACGTGGCGCACGCCGCGGTGGCCGACATCCGCCGGCTGGCCGCCCCGGCCGCGCTCGGCGCCGCGGTGCTGTCGCGCGGCGTCGAGGACCACGCCGGCTTCTCCACCCAGGCGGCCAGGGCCACCACCGACGTGCTCACTCCGTACCGGATGGTGCTGGCCTGCGAGCTGGTCGCCGCGGTCCGCGCGCTGCGGATGGCTCAGCTCCGCCCGG
>JBOHCO010001803.1:0-1749 GCA_050698895.1 Streptosporangiaceae bacterium | reverse complement strand
GGGCAGGCCCGTGCCGACGGCCAGGCCGGCGGCGGTCAGGACGGCGGCGAGGCCAGCCAGAGGCAGGCCCGCCGGGCGGCGGGGGAGTCGGAACACGCGGCCTCCTGGGCGGGAGAGGCATTCCCGCGCCGGACGGTAGCGCGGGGCATATGCCGACACCACACATATCAGAGGCGGAGCCGGTTTTGCCGGATGGCGGCCGTAATGCAGATAATTGTCACCTGAACGCTATCCGGCAATTCCCCGCGCGCGCCCCGTGCATGTCCTGCGCGCGCCCCGTGCATGTCCCGTACGCCGCCCGAGCGTCCCCCGGGCGCCAGCCCCGGGGTTCGCTACTGGTGGTAGTCGCGCAGGAACGTGCCCAGGCGGCCGATGGCGTCATCCAGCGTGGCCACCGGGGCCAGGAACACCATGCGCAGGTGGTCGGTGGTGGGCAGGTTGAAGCCCGTGCCGTGGGTCAGCAGCATGTGCTGCTGCTCCAGCAGGTCGATGACCATCTGCTCGTCGTCGGTGATCTTGTGGACGTCCGGGTCCAGGCGCGGGAACAGGTACAGCGCGCCGGCTGGCTTGACGCAGGTCACGCCGGGGATCTCGGTCATCTTCTGCCAGGCGTGGTCGCGCTGGTCGCGCAGCCGGCCGCCCGGCTCCAGCAGCGGGGTGATGTTCTGCCGGCCGCCCAGCGCGGTCTGGATGGCGTACTGCGCGGGCACGTTGGCGCACATCCGCATGTTGGCCAGCAGTTCCAGGCCGTCCAGGTAATCGGCGGCCTCGTGCTTGGGCCCGGAGATGACCAGCCAGCCGGACCGGAACCCGGCCAGCCGGTAGGTCTTGGACAGGCCGCCCAGGGTGAGCACCACCAGGTCGGGGGCCAGCGCCGCGGCGCTCAGGTGCTCGGCGTCCTCGTACAGGATCTGGTCGTAGATCTCGTCGGTGAGCACCAGCAGGTCGTGCCGGCGGGCCAGGTCGAGCAGCCCGAGCAGGGTCTCGCGCGAGTAGACCGCGCCGGTCGGGTTGTTCGGGTTGATGATGACCAGCGCCCGGGTGCTGCCGGTGATCTGCGCGGCCACGTGCTCCAGGTCCGGCGCCCAGTCCTGCGACTCGTCGCAGCGGTAGTGCACCGCGCGGCCGCCGCACAGGTTCACCGCGCCGGTCCACAGCGGGTAGTCCGGGCTGGGCACGAGCACCTCGTCGCCGGTGTCCAGCAGGGCCTGCAGGGCCATCACGATGAGCTCGGACACGCCGTTGCCCAGGATGACGTCGTCCGGCGTGACCCCGGCGATGCCGCGCCGCTCGAAGTGCTGGGCCACCGCCAGGCGGCCCGCGTGGATGCCCCTGGCGTCGCTGTAGCCCTGGGCGTCGCCGATGTTCTGCACCACGTCGCGCAGCACCGCGTCGGGCGCGAACAGCCCGAACGGAGCCGGGTTGCCGATGTTGAGCTTGAGGATCTGGTGACCGGCGGCTTCCAGCTGGCGAGCTCGGTGCAGCACCGGGCCCCGGATGTCGTAGCGGACGTTCCGTAGCCGGCTCGCCTGCGGCACTGTCACCTGTGAACCTCCTGCCAGGGGCGCCGGCCAGAGCGGCATGCGGCGCGGATGTACCCGGACAGGAGCTGATGAGGCGCCGGCCGCGGGAGTGCCAGATAACACTCCGGGCACTTTACCGTGACCAACTGGTCACCACGCGACCGATTAACCGCGGGGAGCGCGGGCCGACTTAACCGCGGGGGGCGCGGGGGCCGACCTGGGTCGG
>JBOHCO010001802.1:0-1818 GCA_050698895.1 Streptosporangiaceae bacterium | reverse complement strand
GTACAGGCACGACCACACTCACCGGCCGACACCGTGGCACAGCCCAGCAGCAAACGCAGGCGGCCCGCAGGGTAGCCACTGGCAGCGCAAGCGCACGCGAGCAGAAGGGCTGCCGTGAGCGCTGCTGGCTAGGGCTTCCCCGTGATGAAGGTGCCCTTGCCGACCACGCTGGTCACCAGGCCACGCTCACGCAGTTCCCGCATCGCTCGACGGACCGTCAGGTACGCGATGCCCCACTGATCGGCCAGATCCCGCTCAGAGGGCAGCCGCGCGCCCACCGCCAGCTTTCCACTGGCGATCTGAGCCGCGACGTACTCGGCCGCCTGTACGTACAGCGGCACCGGCGAGTCCGGGTCGAACTTCGGCGACTGCCCAGCCATGATGATCACTGTAAGGCAGCGCTGACCTGCTTAAATACATGCAAGGCTATACATTGCCATGTATGCATTAGTACAGTGAGCTGCATGGAAGCCGGTCAGACCACACCCCAATTAACCGCACCACCGCACCCGCAAGCAGGCCCGCCCAGCCCGCTGGCCGCACCCGTCCAGGACCGCAACGCACTCCCGCCCTACACCGCGATCATCGACGGCCGCCTGCTGCGCCAGCTCCGCCGCCAGCGCGGCCTGTCCATCGACAAACTCGCCCATCGGGCCGGCGTCGGCATCACCACCCTCGGCCGCCTCGAACGCCAGGACCGACCCCGGTGCCGCATGACCACCCTCGCCCGGCTCGCCATCGAGTTAGGCGCCGACCCGGCCGCCATCGCCGTGCTGGCCCGGCTCGGCAAGAACGAGCCGCCCCGCCTCCCCCCGGTCTCCTGACCCGTCCCGCAGCCGCCGCTGCCGGGCGGAGCCAGGGCCGCCCGGCACCGGCCACCCCGGCCGATCGCCCTCTGCCGGGCCGTTATCCGATTGCATAAATTCGCTATCGATTGCGCTCCGATACCATCTGGCTCCCGAGCGTCATCCCGCGCAGACTAGGACGAAAAGGTCCAGACACCGGCGGGACACATGACCCACAGCGACACCGCGACACCCCAGCCCGGCGTTACCCGCCGGACGCCGCTCCGACGCCGGGACCATCCGGCTGACCAGCCGGGACATCACCGGACTGGTCCTGTGCGGCGAGCAGTACGGCGCCCCCTACGACCTCCTCGCGCAGTTCCTTGACGTGCGCGAAGACCGGCTGCGCGCCATCACCGCCCGCTGGCGCACCACCGGATACGCCGCCACCGGACGCCTCGGACCCGGCCCCGCGTGGTGCTGGCTCACCCGACCCGGCCTGCACGCCACCGGACTCAGCTTCGCCCCCGGCATCCCGGCGCTGGCCCGGCTCGCGCACCTGCGCGCCATCCTCGCCGTCCGCCTGTCCCTCGAAGCAGGCGAGACGTGGCAGGCCGCCGGGGCGCACTGGCGGTGCGAACGGCGCATCCGCGCGGCCATGTCCGGCCGCATCCCCGCCGGGCACGTCCCCGACGCGGAAGTCTCCTGGCCCGACGTGCCAGCCAGCCCGTATCCGGGGGAGCGGTGGGCCATCGAGGCCGAGCTGACCCCCAAGCCACTCGCGCGGACGGCGGCGATCATGGCCGGGCTGCTGGCCCGCACCACCGGCTACCACCCCAACGCGCCCGGCCACCCCGGCCCCCGCTACCAGCGGATCGTCTACCTCACCGCCCCGCCCGCCGCACCGGTCACCCGCCGCGCCGCCGCCACCCTCCCCGCCGCCCACGCGGCCAGGATCACCATCCGCGACCTCCCCGACGGAGCGCTGCTGTGACCATCTGGTGGCTCATCCGTCTCAACATCGCCCTCTGGC
>JBOHCO010001801.1:0-7432 GCA_050698895.1 Streptosporangiaceae bacterium | reverse complement strand
GTGTTCGCCGGGCTCGGAGACCCGCTGGGCAGCGCGGAGGCCCTGCTGGCCCTGGCCCAGGCCCGGGCCGCGCAGCGCCAGGACGAGGCCGCGGCCGGGCTGTTCGCCGAGGCGCTCAGCGCCGCCCGGGCCATGGAGGACCAGTGGAACGGGGCCGCCGCGCTGCGCGGCCTGGCCGAGCTGGCGCTGCGGCGCGGCGACCGGGAGGCGGGCCGGGACCTGGCCGCCCGGGCGCTGGCCGGCTACCAGGCGGTGGGCTACGTGGCCGGCGCGGAGGCGGCCCGGGCGCTGCTGGCCGGCGCCGGGGGAACGCAAACCGTGGGCTAACCGTTGGCTAACCGCGTGTTGCAGCCTGCACGATGCCTGGAACATATGTTATCGCGCCTCGTTCGATGAGTGCGCCGCTGACCTGACGCGGAGGGGAGGTCAGGTCCGGCGATGCTCAGGACGGGGCCGGGCAGGCCCGCTAGCCCCCGATCCGCGACATGTCCGCGTACCGGTCGCCGCGTGCCGTCCCGGCCTCGGCCAGGGCCCTGAGCTCGGCGCCGGTCAGCACCAGGCCGGCCGCGGCCGCGTTCTCCTCCAGGTAGCGCCGTCGCTTGGTGCCGGGGATCGGCACGATGTCCGGGCCCTGCTGGGCCGTCCAGGCCAGCGCGAGCTGGGCCGGGGTCACGCCCCTGGCCGCGGCCAGCTGCGTGATCCGGTCCACGATGACCTGATTCACGTCCAGGTTCTCGCCCTGCAGCCGGGGCTGGCCGCGGCGGAAGTCGCCGGGGGCCAGCTGGGCTACGTCCACCGCGCCGGTCAGGAACCCGCGGCCCAGCGGGCTGTAGGCGACGAACCCTATCCCGAGCTCGCGGACGGCCGGCAGCACCCCCGCCTCGGGCTCGCGGGCCCAGATGGAGTACTCGGTCTGGAGGGCCGAGATGGGGTGCACGGCGTGCGCCAGGCGGATCGTCTGCGGGCCGGCCTCGGACAGGCCCAGGTACCGGACCTTGCCCTCGGTGACCAGCTCGGCCATGGCCCCGACGGTCTCCTCGATGGGCGTATCCGGGTCCACCCGGTGCTGGTAGTACAGGTCGATGTGGTCGGTGCCCAGCCGCCGCAGCGACGCCTCGCAGGACTTCCGCACGTACTCCGGCCGGCCGTCCACGCCGCGCGCGGCCGGGTTGGCCGGGTCGCGCACGATGCCGAACTTGGTCGCCAGCACGACCTCCTCGCGGCGGCCGGCGATGGCCTGGCCGACCAGTTCCTCGTTGATGAACGGGCCGTAGATGTCGGCCGTGTCGAGCAGCGTGATGCCCAGGTCCAGGGCCCGGTGGATGGTCGCGGTGGACTCCTGGTCGTCGCGCGTGCCGTAGAACTCCGACATGCCCATGCAGCCCAGGCCCTGACGCGACACGACCAGGCCCTGACGGCCGAGCGCGGTGGTTTCCATCACCAGGCCAGGCTAGAGCACGGGCCTGCGGCGCCTGGCCTGCCGTACCGGGGACTACAGCACCTGAAGGGCCACCAGGCAGGTGTCGTCGTCGGTGGCCGTGTGCCCCAGGGCCTCCAGCACGGTGCAGATGACCTGGTCCGGGTCGCCGGTCCCGGCCGCCGCGGCGACCAGCATGGTCAGCCCGTCGTCGATGGACTGGTCCCGCCGCTCGACCAGGCCGTCGCTGTAGAGCAGCAGCAGGTCGCCGGGCTGGAGCTGCTCGCTGGCCAGGTGGTAGCCGTTGCTGCGGTTCCCGGCGCCGAGCAGGATCCCCTCGGGCTGGGCCATCACCTCGGCGCGCTCGCCGCGGACCAGCACCGGCGGCGGGTGACCGGCCTGGGCCCAGGTGTACATCAGGGTGACCGGGTCGAAGTAGCCGGCCACCACCGACGCGGTGTGCTCGGGGGCCACGTGGCAGACCAGCTCGTTCAGCCAGCCCACCAGCTGGTGCGGCGGGGCCCCGGTGATGGCCAGGCCGGCCAGCGCGCCGCGCAGCCGGGCCATGCCGGCCGCGGCGGCCAGCCCGTGCCCGGCCACGTCGCCCAGGGCGATGAGAACCTGGCCGCTGGGCATGTCGGCGGTGATGTACCAGTCCCCGCCCACCCGGCTGTCGTGCGAGGCGGGCAGGTAGCGGACGACGGCGCGCAGCCCGGGCAGGTCGAATGGCTCATCGTGCAGCGGCAGGATGGCGTGCTGAAGCTCCACCGTCACATGCCGCTGCTGGGCTAGCTCCGCCGCCAGCCTGGTCTCGATTGCCTGCCGCCCGTTCATGTCCTGCCGCATCATATCGGGGCGGGGCATATCGGGGCGGGCATAGATCGACTCGGGCTGCGACCCGGAGTTCGACGCGGAATTCGGCGCGGGGTACGCAGGATCCGGGCGCGGCCCGCGATGCCCGGTGGCATCCGCTCGCGGGGTAGGAACCTCGACAGTCTCAGAACTCATCACGGTTCACATCAGGTCAGGGCTTGTGCACCAAGCGTGAGGCATGTTGGGCTTCCGTGTCTAGATGGAGGGCCAATTCTGCGGCATGAGATGATGCGGCGGGCGAAACGGCGGGGGAAGCGCAGTCCACGGCGAAAGGGGATGCCGCCATGACAACCAGCGGAAATGACCAGGCGGATCTCTATCCGGCGGGCCGGCTGGCGGCCGCGGCCGCGGCGACCGGGGCCGCGGGCCTCGACGCCCTGCTGCTCACCCCGGGACCCGACCTGCGGTACCTGACCGGCTACGACGCGCACCAGCTCGAGCGGCTGACCTGCCTGGTGCTGCCGGCCGAGGGCACCGGCGGCGAGCCGGTCCTGCTCGTGCCGAACCTGGAGTTCCCGGCCGCCCGGGCCTCGCCGGCCGGCGGACTGGGCCTGGAAATCATCGGCTGGGACGAGACCGACGACCCGTACGCGCTGGTCGCGGGCCACCTCGGGCACCGGGCCGCCGCGGTCGGACTGTCGGACCGGATGTGGGCGCTGATGGTGCTGCGCCTGCGCGCGGCGCTGCCGGACACCCGCCAGGAACTGGCCAGCCGGGCCCTGCGCGAGCTGCGCGCGCGCAAGAGCACGCCGGAGATCGCCGCCCTGCGCGCGGCCGGCGAGGCCATTGACCGGGTGCACCGCCGGGTGCCCGGCTGGCTGCGACCGGGCCGCACCGAGCAGGAGGTCGCCGCCGACATCAGCGACGCCATCGTTGAGGAGGGCCACGCCCGGGCCGACTTCGCGATCGTCGCGTCCGGGCCGAACGCGGCCAGCCCGCATCATTCCCCGGCCGGGCGGGCCCTGCTGCCCGGCGACGTGGTCGTGGTGGACATCGGCGGGACCATGCCCAGCGGCTACTGCTCGGACTGCACCCGCACCTACGCCATCGGCTCGCCGCCGCCGGAGTTCGCCGAGTACTACGGCGTGCTCCAGGGCGCCCAGGAGGCGGCGTGCGCGGCCGTCCGGCCCGGGGTCCCCGCCGAGGCCATCGACGCGGCGGCCAGGGCGCCGATCACCGCGGCGGGCTACGGCCAGTTCTTCATGCACCGCACCGGCCACGGCATCGGGCTGGAGACCCACGAGGATCCCTACATCGTGTCCGGCAACGCCGAGACCCTGGTGGCCGGGCACGCGTTCTCCGTCGAGCCGGGCATCTACCCCGGCCCGCACGGCGCGCGCATCGAGGACATCGTGATCTGCACCGAGCACGGCTTCTCGCGGCTCAACAACGTCCCCCACGACCTGGTCGTCGCGGACGCCTGAGGCACGCGAACGGCCCGGACCCCGCCGGGGGGCCGGGCCAGCGCCCTAGGCATGCCAGCGGCCCGGACCCCGCGGGGCCCGGGCCGCTGCCCGTGCTAGTTCTCGACGCTGGCGCTGGCCGGGTGGCCGATGGCCAGGCCGCTCTCGGCGTCGAAGAACTGAAGGTTGGCGTTGTCCACCGCGAGCGTCGCGGACTGGCCGGGCTTGATCTGGCTGCGGGCCGCCACCCGGGCCGTCCACATGGTCTTGTTGCCCGCCAGCGGGATGGCCCCGTCCTCGTCCTCATCGGCCGCGGCCTGGGCGATGCTGGCGTGCTGCACCGGCGGCGCGTCGATCGGGAAGATGACGTTGATCTCGCTGCCCAGCTCCTCGGTCACGGTGGTGGTGACCGGCATCCGCGGCCAGCCGGCCTCGGCCAGGTCCCCGTCCTCGAAGTCCGAGGGCCGGATGCCCAGGATGAACTCGCGGCCGAAGTAGGCGTCCAGGCCCGGCCGGGCAGCCAGCACCGACGGCGGGATCTCTAGGCGGTGGCCGGCGAAGGTGACCGCCGGGCCGTCCTCGCGGATGAGCGTGGCGGTGGCGAAGTTCATCGCCGGGGAGCCGATGAAGCCGGCCACGAACAGGTTGACCGGCGCGTTGTAGAGCACCTGCGGGCTGTCCACCTGCTGGAGCCGCCCCTCGCGCAGCACGCAGACCCGCTGGCCCAGCGTCATGGCCTCGACCTGATCGTGGGTCACGTACACGGTGGTCACGCCCAGCCGCTCGTGCAGCTGCGACAGGGACGCCCGCATGGACACCCGGAGCTTGGCGTCCAGGTTGGACAGCGGCTCGTCCATCAGGAACGCCTGCGGCTCCCGGACGATGGCGCGGCCCATGGCCACCCGCTGCCGCTGGCCGCCGGACAGCGCGGCGGGCTTGCGCTTGAGGTACTCCTCCAGGCCCAGCATCCGGGCCACCTCGGTGACCCGGCGCCGGATCTCGGGCTTGGGGGTCTTGCGCTGCTCGAGGCCGAAGGCCAGGTTCTGCTCCACCGTCATGTGCGGGTAGAGCGCGTAGTTCTGGAACACCATCGCGATGTCCCGGTCCTTGGGCGGCAGGTCGTTGACCACGCGGCTGCCGATGGTGATCGTGCCCGAGGTGATCTCCTCCAGGCCGGCGATGGAGCGCAGGGCCGTCGACTTGCCGCAGCCGGAGGGCCCGACGAGCACCATGAACTCGCCGTCGGAGATGTCCAGGCTGAGGCCATCGATGCCCTTGGAGCCGCCCGGATAGACCTTGTCCACCTGATCAAGCACGATCTGCGCCACGAATCTTCTCTCCCGGTGTGGGTGGTTCGGCTGGCCGGCGCGTCAAGCCGGCGCTGGGGCGAGAATAGCGGGCAGATGCCTATTTGTAACAGATCAGCGACCTGGGCGTTATGCAGGCGTGAGGCCCGAGATCTGCCTGTTACCTGACGTACCTGCCTGTCATCCGGGCTCTGGTCGCCGAAGGCAATATCTTGTGGAGGTGGAGGAGATCAACCGGAAGATTGTTTCGCTTCTGGCCCGTGATGGCCGGATGAGCTTCACTGAGCTGGCCCGGCAGACCGGGCTGTCGGTGTCCGCCGCTCAGCAGCGGGTCCGCCGCCTGGAGGAGCGCGGGCTCATCAGCGGCTACGTGGCCCTGATCAAGCCGGACGCGGCGGGCCTGCCGCTGACGGCGTTCATCTCGATCAGGCCCTTCGACTCCTCCGCGCCCGACGACGCGCCCGAGCGGCTGGCCCACCTGAGCGCCATCGAGGCCTGCTACAGCGTGGCGGGCGAGGAGAACTACATCCTGAAGGTCCGGGTGGCCTCGCCGGCCGCGCTGGAGAACCTGCTCCAGGAGATCCGCTCGGCGGCCAGCGTGTCGACCCGGACCACGATCGTGCTCAGCACGGCCTACGAGAACCGCCCGCCGGACCTGTAACCCCCAGCTGGCACCGCGGTAGCCGGCCCCGTGGGCGGCCGAGGTGCCAGCCGGGCCCTATCCGTCGATCACCAGCAGCCGCAGTGGCGGGCTGACCTCGATCTCGACGCCGAACGGCACGATCGCCGCCGTGCCCTGGTGCGCGGCGGCGGCCTCGGCCAGCTCGCACGTCGGCACCGCTACCACCATCGAGCCACGCAGCAGGGCGTGATCGATGAGCTCGGTGTAGGCCCGCCCGTCCCCGGCCGGGGGGGCGGCCAGCACCACGTCCCGCTCGGTGATGCCCGCCTCCACGCCCAGCCGCCCGAGCCGCTCGGCCAGGTCCAGGTGCGTAAGCCCGGCCTGGCCCAGCGACCCGTCCGCGCGCCGCACATACGGCAGCAGGGCCAGCTCGTGGGCCCGCACCGGCGTGGGCCGCATCGAGCCCAGGCCGAGCAGCGAGCTGAACGGCGTGGCGCCGGGCGCCTCGCCGAATGAGATCACCTGGCGGACCCAGGACCGGTCGGCTGCGGCCAGCGCGGCCGCCGCGTACGGCGGCGAGGTGACCAGCATCCGGGCCCCGCAGTCGGCCAGCTGGCCGGCGATCTCCGGGATGCTCAGCTGCGCGGCCACCGGCGTGGGCACGCCCCCGGCGCCCCGGATCGCGTGGCAGGCCAGGATGTAGGACGCCGCGTCGGCGACGTACACCCCGACCACGTCCCTGGGCCGGACCCCGCGCCAGGCCAGCCCGGCCGCGGCCCGCTGGAGCAGCACCGCCAGTTCCGGATACGAGCACGAAGCCGGGGCCGACCCGCCGAGCAGGGCCACGTGGGCGCTGCGAGCCGCGGCGGTGTCCAGCAGCCGCTGGGTAACCGTCAGCTCGCCGACCGGTGCCTCTGCCGTCGTCATGGGATCGGTGAACCTCCTGCCCGGGTCCATCGGCAACTTCGCCGCCTCCGCGGGACCGCCGTCCCGCTGTCTTCCGTCCGCCGCGTCGGCCAGGATCTCGTCCTGGTGATAGACACGACGCTATTCACCTCCGCCCGGCCCCGCATCGTCAGGAATATGTAGTCGGGTATGTACATTGCCCGGCGAAGGGGGCCGCGTCGGCGCCCGCTGCGGTGCCGGCGTGATCCGCCGACGGCTGCCGCCGACGCGACCGAGGCGGCGCCCGGCTGGTGGCCGGGCCCCTTGGAAAGGCCTTGCCCCGGCGCGGCCGGTCATCCCCCTCCAGGTGACCGGAAACTCCGGGGCTTCGCCTTACCTCGTAGTAAGAAGCTAGGCCCGGGCCCCGGTCGGCCGCATGCACTGAATGAGCCATTTGAATGTGCAGTCAGAGCGTCAAGCCTGGTCACGCCATATGTAGCCGAGCGCTGCGCAGGTCGGCCGGGGTATGTACCGATCCGTCCGGCCGGGACCTGGTCTGCCCTGGCGGGCTATGTAGCAGGTCCGGCGGAGGTGCCCGATATGTAGATCAGCGGTGGGTGCCGGGCTCGCGCTCGGCCGCCCAGGCGGCGACCTGGGCCCGGGAGGTGAAGCCCAGCTTGCCGAAGATGTTGGCCACGTGGCGGGCGGCGGTGGCCGGGCTGATGGTCAGCTCGTCGGCGATGCCGCGGTTGGACAGGCCGCGGGCGATCAGCCGGGCGATCTCCATCTCGCGTGCGGTCAGCACCCCGGAGGCGCTGACCAGGCCGGGCAGCGGGGCGGCCCGGCTGCGAGAGGCGCCGTTGGCCGCTGCGCGGGGGCCGGGAGGCGGGCCGTCCGGGCGGGCCGCCGCCCCCGGATCTGGCGG
>JBOHCO010001800.1:0-2721 GCA_050698895.1 Streptosporangiaceae bacterium | reverse complement strand
ATCCTGCGCCGGGTCGAGACCGGGCAGATCGAGGCCGGCCGCTGACCGCGCGGCGCGGCCGGCGCCGGATCTAGGATCAGCGAGTACGCACCAGCGTGAGGGAAACAGCGATGCGACTTGAGCGGTTTCAGCTGATCTTGCTCCGGCGGCCGGCCGACCCGCCGCACTACGACGACGCGGAGACCGACCGGATCCAGCGCGAGCACCTGGCGTTCTACGCCGGGCTGCGGGCCGCCGGCCACGTGGTCACCAACGGGCCGGTATGGACCAGCCGGACGAGAACCTGCGCGGCCTCGCGATCTTCGCGGCCGGATCGGCCGACCGGGCCAGGGAGCTGGCCAGCGACGACCCCGCGGTCCTGGCCGGGCGGCTCGAGGTCGAGGCCATGACCTGGTGGTGCCCGCCGGGCACCATGGTGCGCGGCGGCGAGCCCATCACCGTCGGGGAGTAACGGCCCGCGCCGCGGCGATGAGTTCCGGGCCGCCCCGTCCGCCCCGGCCTGGTGCCCGGCGGCCGCTACGTGACCCTGCTCCACACCGGGCACTACGACGGCCTGACGGCGGCCAACGCCGCCCTCCAGGACTGGGCCGCGCAGCCGGGCATCACGCTGGCCAGCTCCCCGGATCACCGCAGCTGGCCGGGCCGGGTCGAGTACTACCTGCCGAATATCCCGGCGAACCGGTCCACCATCATGTCGCGGCCCTTGAGCTCGGCGACCAGCTCGGCCGAGATCAGCTCGTCCGCGCCGGCGCGCTGGCCCGCGCCGCCGGCCGGGCCGATGGGCACCAGGATGCTGGGCGGGTTCGGCTCGTAGGCGGTGAGCGCGCCGCCGCCCTCGATGAGGGCCCGGATGTTGCCGGCCACCACGGGGGCCTGGCGGCCCGCGGCGCCCGCCATCTTGTGGTCGGCGGCGGAGACATCGCCCAGGGCGAAGACCCGGTCCTGGCCGGGCACCTGGAGGAACTCGTTGACCGCGATGAACCCGTCGGCGTCCCTGGCCGCGGCCAGCGTCCCGGCCAGGTAGTCGCTGACCGGGGTGACCCCGTAGCAGCGGAACCACACGTCGGCGGTAACCGGCGCCCCGGCCCGGGTGGTCACCGTGAACTCCCCCGGCTGGCCGGGGGCGACGGGCGGCTCGGCGGTCAGCGGGCTGGACAGCAGCAGCTCGACCCCCAGCCCGGTGAGCTGGCGGCGCAGCTCGGCCTTCAGGTAGGCCCGGAACCGGGCCCCGAGGATGTCATCGGCCGCGTCGAGCAGCGTCACGTGCTTGCCCGGCCAGGCCGCCGTGATCTCGCCGGCCAGCTCGATCCCGACCGGGCCGGCCCCGATGAGCAGGACCCGGCTGGCCGCCTCGAGCGCCGCGTGGGCGGCCCGGACCTTGTCGTGGGCGGCGGCGGTGTCGTCGACGTCGGTCTTGGCCGGGAACGGGTAGGCCGAGCCGGTGGCCAGCACGATGTAGTCGGCGTCGAGCTCGTCGCCCGAGGCCAGGGTCACCCGGCCCGGCTCGACCTTGGCCGCCCGGCCCCTGACCACCCGCCCGTTGCTGACCAGCCGGTCGTAGGGCAGGAAGATGCGCGGCAGCCAGGACGGGTCGGCCAGCGCGCGCAGCGCGGCGACGTTGTGCACGAAGGCGTCCCTGGGCTCGACCAGCGTCACGTCGGCGAGGTCATCAAGCTGCCGGGCCACGACGGCGCCGGCGTAGCCGCCGCCGATGACGACGACCGCGGGCCGGGTCGCGGGATGCTCGCTCATGTCACTCCTCAGGCCGTTCCTTCAGGGTAATTGCTCTGACTCGCAGATAGTATTATGGACAGAGTATCTGTCAAGCAGATCTTCGTCCGGGCTGCCGATTGGCGGTAGCATGACGGCGTGACCCATGCGAGGCCAGGGACCGCCGGCCAGCCCGGCGCGGGGCCCGGTTCCGGCGCCGGCCTGGGCAACGACCTGGGCTGGGCCCTCGGCGTGGTGTTCCGCGGCTACGTGAAGGCGGCCGGCGCCGCGTTCACCGACGTGCCCGGCGGCCCGCGCGGCTACCAGGTGCTGGCCACCGCGACCAGGTCCGAGCCGGGCAGCCAGCAGGAGCTGGCCCACCACCTCGGCGTGGACCGGACGGTGATGACCTACCTGCTGGACGACCTGGAGCGGGCCGGTCTCATCGAGCGGCACCCGGACCCGGCCGACCGCCGGGCCCGCCGCATCGCGGCGACCGAGCGCGGCCGGGCCCTGCTGGGCGACCTGGGCCAGCGGCTCGGCGCCGCCGAGGAGCAGGTGCTGGCCGGGCTGACCGGGCCGGACCGGCAGGCGTTCCGGGCCCTGCTATGCCAGGCGGCGTCGCACGCCAGCGCGGCCGATCCCGGCGGCGATGCGTGCGCCCTGGCCGACGGCGCTGGCCAGGGCGGGCTCGGGCCGGCCGGCGACTGCTAGCTCAGGCGTGGGCGTCGCGCAGGTGGGCGGCGAGCACGTCGTCGCCGAAGTCGCTGCGCGGCCGCCGCAGCACCGCGTGCGCGTGGTTGCCCCCGGCGCTGTGGTACTCGATGAGCAGGTCGTCGCCCTGGACCCGGTAGTAGTGGCCCAGGCCGGGCGTGACCGGGCCCTCCCAGGCGAACGTCAGGTCACCGGCGGCGACCCTGGCCGCCTCGCGGGCGGCCAGCGCGGGCGGCAGCCGGTCCAGGTACAGCGCGACCAGCTGGCCCAGGGCCGCGCGGGCCGACGGGCCGAGCC
>JBOHCO010001799.1:0-2141 GCA_050698895.1 Streptosporangiaceae bacterium | reverse complement strand
CCTCGGCGCTGGCCCCGAACGAGACCGTCATGATCATCACCAGGGCGGCCGAGGGGCTGGGCGCCGCGTTCGTGGTCCCGATGACGCTGGCCATGCTGAGCTCCGTCTTCCCGGCCGGGCCGGCCCGCAACCGGGCCTTCGCGGTCTGGGGCGGCGTCTCCGCGGTGGCGGGCACGCTCGGCCGGGCCGGTCGGGCCGCCGGTTCGACCTCCTCGGGGCGCTGACCGCCACCGGGACGGCGAGCCTGCTGGCCTACGGCGTCGTGCAGACGCAGACCCATCCGTGGGGCTCGGCCCGCACCATCGCGCTGCTGGCCGGGGCCGCCATCCTGCTGGCCGGCTTCCTGGCGCACGAGCGCTTCACCGCTCGCGACCCGCTGATGCCGCTGGCCCTGTGGCGGAACCGCTCGATGGCCGGTTCCAACCTGGTCTCCGCCCTGCTGAGCAGCGCGATCTTCGCCATGTTCTACTCGACCACGCTCTACCAGCAGCAGGTGCTCGGCTACTCCGCGCTGCGCACCGGCCTGGCCTACATCCCGCTTGGGCTGTCCATCCTCGTCTCGGCCGGGGCCGGGCCGGCAGTGGTGTCGCGGATCGGGGTCCGGCTCACCACGGCGGCCGGGTCGCTGGTCGCGTTCGGCGGCATGGTCCTGCTGGCCCAGCTGCCGGTCGCCGGGCACCTGCTCACCAACCTGATCGGGCCCGAGGTCATCGTCGGCCTCGGGGCCGGGCTGGTGCTCATCCCGACCTCGGTGGCGGCCATGTCCGGCGTGCCCGCCGAGCGCGGCGGCATCGCCTCGGCCCTGCTCAACGTCAGCCGCCAGCTCGGCGGCGCGCTCGGCCTGGCCGTCATCTCCACGGTCGTCACCACCCAGGCCGCCAACGCCCTGGTCGCCGACCACGCCGAGGCCGCCGCCCTGACCGGCGGCTTCCGGGACGGGTTCGCGGTCGGCGCCGGGCTCATGATCGCGACGGTTATAACCGCGCTGCTGTTCCTGCGCGAGGATGGCCGCGGCGCCAGCGTCAACCTGGTCGAGCTCCAGGCCGCGGGAGCGTCCTAGGATCGACGCGCCAGCCAGAAGGACCCTTGTTAATTATTGTCCGCATCGCGAACGAATCTGGGGACTGACGCGAAAAGCGCCATTTCGCCGCCGCGGTGCCAGAATGGCGGGGGCACGGTAGTGATCATGAGCGCGCTCACGCCCAGAACTGCCGCGCCCCACGCGTCGATAGCGTAATGGACGACGACATTTCCGCTTTGACAGCGGAAATTCGGTAACCGGTGCGAGCCGATGCCGCCCCGGTTACCAGCGCCGCAGCCGCTGGACGTTAGTCCAGCGGGTGCGGAACTCTGCTTCCCCCAGGTGCCTAAGTCCGGCCCTTCTCCCCCATAGCCGCCCCACGATCACTCCGATCACGAACACAACCAGGTATGGAAGAAGACCGCCCGCGCCACCCGTATGGTGCTGAAGCACCACTGCGAGCTGTTCGTGCATGTATCCCAGCATGCGCCGAGTTTTGCGGCCTTGCAATGGATTTTGCACAGACAGCCCACTCTATGGGGCCGTATTCGCCCGGAAATAACGGTTTATAGGATCAGGTTATTAACGGCGGCCGCCGGGCACTGGCCCGGCCAACGAACCCGGCCCGCCGCCCCTCGCCGCCCCGCCGAGCCAGAAAAACCGTTTCGGCCGGGCGCGGGTCTAACCAGACGTAGGACCAAGAGAGAGGAACCAGCCGATGCGCAAGGCCCGCGTCAGTACCGAGACCACCGTCCGCGATGTCACCAAGCCGGACGAGCAGTGGCGCGAGGAGCTGACCCCGATGCAGTACAGCGTGCTGCGTCAGGCGCACACCGAGCACCCTTTCACCGGCGAGTACGTCCACAACCACGAGGACGGCTACTACCGGTGCGCCGGCTGTGGCGCTCAGCTGTTCCGCTCGGACGCCAAGTTCGACTCCGGCACCGGGTGGCCCAGCTTCACCGAGCCCGCGGTCGCCGAGGCGGTCGAGCTGCGGCCCGACAACAGCCTGTTCATGCACCGTACCGAGGTCGTCTGCCGTCGCTGTGGCGGTCACCTGGGGCACGTCTTCAACGACGGGCCGTCCGCCACGGGCGACCGGTACTGCATCAACTCCTGC